>CAZITH010000033.1:0-10470 GCA_964542125.1 uncultured Gammaproteobacteria bacterium
AAGAAAGGTTGTGATAGGTCAGGTTATAATCTCCCAGTTTCAGAGCTTGAACATACGCTTTTTCTGAATCCTTATAATTGCCTAATAAAAATTCTGAGACGCCAAGATTTGTATAATTTACAACATTTGGGTAGATTTTAATTGACCGCAGCGCGTGGTTTTTTGCCTCTAGATAATTAGATTCTTTATAGTACACATATGTTAATTCGTCCTCCAGAACATATGCTTCGGCAGATGTTTTAAGGTCATGCGTTGCTATAGTTTTGTCATCTCTCCAGTCAAAACTTCTTCTAAAAGACTGAAAGGAAAGAAGGGAAAAAATTATTATTATAATTAAAATTGCCCATTTGTTTCTGAGGCTGAAATTAAAATTTTCAAGAATAATTCCAATTATTCCCAGTAGTCCTACCGCTGAAAAATAAAACCAGCGTTCCGCAACAGTTTGGTCTAAGGCAATAATATGAAGATGAAAAAAAATTCCAATAAAAAACCATGTGGAAAAAAACAAATACATTTTTGAAGTTTTACTTTTCCGATGATCTAATTTCTTAAATATGTACAGAAAAAAAGAAATACACAGGAAATCCAAAAAAAACGAAATAATAAATTGAGAATTAATGTGATATGAAACCCAGTGATAAGACATAGAAAGTTTTAGGGGAAAGAAAAAAGTTTTTACATAATAAAAAAATATTTCAGGGATATTAAATATCCTTATTAAAAATGGAGCTTTTTGAATAGGAGATTTTAGTAGAGACGCACTTATAGAAAGTCCAACTGCATGTACACGCAGGGTAAAGTAGGCTGAAAACAGCAAAAAGAGTGCAGTAAAAAATTGAGACAGATTGTTTCTTTTTAAAAACAGCTTATAAAAAGATGCAATAAATATAAATAAAATTCCTGACTCTTTTGATAAAAGACAGAAGAAAAGAAGCACTGCTGAAAAAATAATTGATTTTTTAGACTGAAATTTATGTAAAGTAAGAAGCGCAGATATTCCAAAAAAGAAAAATAATGCGTCCTGTGTATCAGCAATATAGTATGCAATCTCACTATTTATGGGGTGGATTAAAAAGATAAAAGAAAGCAAAAATGAAAGTGATTTTTTAAGAAATGATGAAAATAGTACATATACCAAAGAAGCGTTGATGGTAACTAGAATAATTTGGATAATGTGATAGAGATACACATCTTTTTGAGAGATTGCGTAGATGAGAGAAAATACTAGAGATGGGAGCGGTCTGTAAAATGATGGGCCTAGTGTTGGGTTTTCTCCAAAAGATCTTGTGTCTTTTAAGAAAGGCACATATATATTTTTTAGGGATTGTACTGTGGTGTTTTCAAGAATTTGGGGAACATCATCTGCAACGAATTCATTTACAATCCCATTTCCAAAAATCAAAGAAGCAAAAAGCATAAAGAAAATAGTAACTCTTAAGAAATTAAGATTAAAAAATGACGTGCTTGACTTCTTGGGTTTTTTCATCATGTTTTCTTGACGCAGGACGTAACTTCTGGTACAATGATTTCTACAATAATAATGTAAGTAAAGAGATGGGACAAGCCCATCTTTTTTTTACAAAAAGTAATAAGGTTACCCTGCGTTGAATAACACAGGGTGACAGAAAAAATTGAGAGATTTTATTTTTTCTGTCAAGTATAAGGAGAAAACAGAATGGCCGTACTACAACGTAGTGAATTTGCATTAGCTTTAAACCAAATAGCCTCTGAAAGAGGAGTTGACGCTTCTGTGATTTTAGACACCATGAAAGGCGCAATTTTAGCCGCCTACAGAAAAGACAACCCAACTGACGAAGAAGATACAGTTTTTACGGTGGACCTTAATGAAAACACTGGAGAAACAAGAATATTAAAGGAAGGGAAAGATATTACTCCTCCTGGATTTGGAAGAATTGCTGCTCAAACCGCAAAGCAGGTTTTACTTCAAAAAATTAGAGAAAAAGAAAAAGACGCAATTATAGACGAATATTCTAAAAGACTTGGAACAGTTGTTAACGGAATGATTCTTAGATTTGCTGGACCTAATATTATTATGGATATTGGAAAAGCTGAGGCAGTTCTTCCCGCAACTCAAAAGATCCCTAATGAACAGTACTTTTTGAATAAAAAAATGCCTGTTTATATTATGGAAATTTCAGAAGAAAAGGGACGTGAAATTTTAGTTTCCAGAACTCACATAGGGCTTATAGAGGGACTTTTGAAGCGTGAAGTTCCAGAAGTTGCTGCTGGGTCAGTTATTATAGATAAAATCGTAAGAGAGCCTGGAAGCAGAGCAAAAATTTCTGTTTCATCCAAACAGTCTGGAATTGATCCAGTAGGCTCATGCGTAGGACAAAAAGGAGTAAGAATTCAAGCTGTTATAGATGCATTAGATGGGCTTGAGAAGATTGACGTAATTCAAGGAAGTTCAGATCCGGTTAAATTTATAACCAATGCACTTAGTCCAGCAAAAAACTTAGAGGTTGTGGTAGATGAAAAGGAGAAGATTGCTCACGTTACTGCTCCAAAAGAGGAAATGCCTTTAGTAATAGGAAGAGACGGCCAGAACGTGAGACTTGCTGGAAAACTTACTGGTTATAACCTAGAAGTAAAAGACGGCGCACCATCAGTTATTTCTGAAGATGTAGAAGAAGCACCAGAAGAAGAGCCTGCTGTTAAGGAAGAGGCTTCAGTCTCTCAAGAAGAAACACCAGAAGTAAAAGAATCAGAACCTGAAAAAGCTTCAGAATGATAATACTATGAGAAGCGTTTTTAACTATGAACAAAAATCAGCACACTCAAACCTCGAACCATTCGAATAAGCAAAGCTTTTCTACGAATGATTTCCCTCCTGTAGTTTCTGTATTAGGACACGTAGATCACGGTAAAACTTCCCTTTTAGACTCTATTAGAAAAACTGATATAGCAGGAGGAGAACACGGCGGAATTACCCAGAAAATTGGGACCTCAGAAATTGAAATTACTCACGAGGGGAAAAAACGCAATATTACATTCATTGATACCCCAGGACACGAAGCGTTTTTCACCATGCGCTCTCAGGGAGTAAACGCATCTGACATAGCACTTCTCATAGTAGCAGCAGATGACGGGATAATGCCCCAGACCAAAGAATCCATAGAAAAAATAAAAGAAGCAAAAATTCCTTTTATTGTGGTAATTACAAAAATTGATTTACCTTCTGCTCAAGTAGAAAAAGTAAAGCAAATGATAATGGGAGAGGGTATTTTATTAGAAGGTTTGGGCGGAGAAACACCATACATAGGAGTTTCCTCAAAAACTGGAGAAAACATAAAAGACTTACTAGATTTAATTCTTCTTGTATATGACCTGGCAAATGTAGAAAAAACTGATGCACAAGAATTTATGGGAGTTGTGATTGACTCAAAAATGGATAAAAAACGCGGTGCAGTTTCTACAGTTATTGTAAAACAAGGAAAAATTTCCCAGGGTCACAAGCTTTATAAAGATGAGAAAGAATTAGGAAAAATTAGAGCCCTTTTTAACTCAGAGGGAGTAATGGTGAAAGAAGTAGGCCCTGGTCAGGGAGCAGAAATTTTAGGACTATCTGAAGTTCTTCCAACGGGTGCTGTTTTATTTGATCTCCCTCAGAAGAAGGTGGAAGTTGTAGAAGCTAAAAAAGCAATGCCTACCTCTTCTGTAGATTTGCATGCTTTTTTTGCTCAGCAGGAAGAAGAAGGGCTTTTAATTTTCTTAAAGACTGAAACGAGCGGAGAAATGGATGCAATTAAAGCATCTTTGCCTAAAGACATAAAAATTGTGGGTGAGGGTCAAGGAGAAATAGGCGTGAAGGACGTATTATTTGCAAAGGACCTGAAGGCGTTAGTATTAGGGTTTAACGTAGGAATTTCTAAAGAAGCTTCAGCTTTAGCCTCAACCGAGGGTGTCTTTTACAAAACTTACACTATTATATATAAGCTGCTAGAGGAGATGTCTGAGGCTCTAACTGGCTTAGGACAGGAAGAAGAGGTAAAGATTAGAGGAAGAGCTGAAATTATAGCAGAATTTCCCACCGCTGTAGGCAAGATTCTGGGTGTAAAAGTAACAGAAGGAAGACTTGCCGTAAATGATCCAGTTATTGTGACGAGAAATGACGTGGAAGTAGGCCGTTCTAAAATAAGCCTTTTGAAGCGCGGAAAAGCTGAGGTAAAGGAAGTTGCAAAAGGTTTAGAATGCGGAGCAACTCTTACCCCTTTTATTGACTTTCAGGTTGGGGATGTGTTATTATCCCATAGCAAATAATTTTGATAAAAGATTCTTGAATTTTGATCTTCAGTTTTGAATTTCTAATCTCTAGTTTCTAGTATCTATTTGCTAGTTTTTAGGCAGGTATGGATAGAATTTTACAGCAAAAACAAGCTCTTGAAGCTCTCCTTTCAGAAAATCCTTCTGTGGGGGTTGTTATATCTTCACATCAAAATTTTGATGTAGTTGCGGCTGGTCTTTCACTTCAGCTCATCTTTCAGGATTCAGGAAAAAGTTCTCAGGTGGTTTCAGGAAAAGAACCCATAGTTGAATATTCTTCTTTGGTTGGAGTTGATCAAATTAGAAAAGATTTCTCTGGAGTTACAAAAACCTTAACAGTTTCATTCCCTTATAAAGACGGGGAAATTGAGAAAGTTTCTTATAATATTGAAGGAGACAGGCTTAACGTAAATCTTTTTGGTGAGGAATCTGGAATTTCAATTCAGGAAAAAGATATTAAATACATAAGGCAAGGATCTGCTCCAAATCTTCTTTTTACAATTGGTGTACGGGACCTAACTGAAATTCAGGATTACGCACAGACTGGTGCAAAAATAGTAAATATAGATAATGACCCAGTAAATACACTTTTTGGAGACATAGTTTTAGTAGATAGTTCTTTTTCATCCATTTCAGAGATCATTACAAAAATAGCTCAAATTCTTAATCTTCAGGTTGAATTTGATGTTGCGCAGAACTTGTTAGATGGAATTTCCTTTGCAACTCAAAACTATTCATCTCCTAAGACATCACCTATAGCGTTTGAGGCAGCAAGCACACTTTTACAGCGTGGTGCAGTAAGAAGGACAATGAAAGATATACGTCCTGCAACCTCTGATACGTCACTTTCTCAGTTAAATAAAGGTCAAAACCAGCAGTTCAATCAATCTTTACAAAAACAGTTTGGAAAACCTAGCACGCAGTTTTCTCAAAAACCAGCTCAATCTTTTTCTCAACCACAACCTTCCCATGACGTAATGCAAACGCAGAGTATAGCGCAAGAAGAATTTGGGGATGAGGAAGTTTCAACTCCTCCAGCACGTTCAGCAGCGCCATCATCAGCGCGTCCAAATATTCCACCCGCTGAAGAATTTCCTATGGATGAAAATGAGGATGCTGTTACTAAACCCGAAAATATTCCTACAGAAGATGAAGCGCCATCTGACTGGTTTGTGCCAAAGGTCTTCAAATCCACAAAAAACCAAGGATAGTACATATGTCACATTCTGAAAGAAATCCCGAAATACCTGTGGTGGCAAAAATGCTTATTCAAGAATATACGAGACCGTTTTTAGAGAAACTTATGCGCCAAGGAGTAATTCCTCAAGGAACACAGGTGGATATACAGATTTTTCCGGGATTATTTACAACACCTGATTTTTCTTTCAATAGAAATACTCGAATAATAGAAAGGGAGGGAAATAAAGCAAGACTTGAGCCCGCAGACGGAAGATTCCTTGGATTATTAATTGACAATGAAAATCATGTAGTGCTCCACGATGAAATCTCTCAATTTATGGGAAGAAGTGGCGAATACGGTAGTGATTCAGGTAAGGATTCGGTATATAGAATAAGAAAAGCTATGAAAAAAATCGGGGTTTCCGATCCAAGACGAGTTATAGTTGCAGTAGGAAAATCTGGGTATATGCTTGCCCAAAAACAGTAATTATTGAATTTGTAAGGAATTATTGGTATAATAGCACTTAGATTAATTTAAGGAAGAATATATTAAGTCTTCAAGGATAAACATTTCATTATATCAATAAGCTTTAGTATTTCCCGTATTAATTAATCATTTAGATTTATACATGGCACTTAATTCTGACGAAAAGAAAAAAATTATTGTTGAACATGCAACTGTTGATGGAGATACAGGATCTCCTGAGGTGCAAATTGCACTTCTTTCTCACAAAATTGAGAAACTTGCAGAACATTTAAAGATCCACCAAAAAGATTCTCACAGCAGACGCGGACTTTTAAACATGTTATCTAAAAGAAGAAGGCTTTTTAACTTTTTATTCAAAATGGATAAAAAGAGAGCTACCGGAATAGGTCAAAAATTTGGTCTTAATTAATTCCTCGTAACAATATATAATTAAAAATACCACGAATTGACCACAGAAAATAATGAAAGCAATTAAAAAATCAGTAGAGATTAACGGAAGAGCAATTACCCTTGAAACTGGAATTCTTGCCCAACAAGCAACCTCAGCAGTTTTAGGACGCATGGGAGATACCATGGTTTTAGCAACTGTTGTAATGGGTGCAAATGATACTTCTTTAGACTACTTTCCGCTAAGCGTTGAGTATGTTGAAAGACTGTATGCTGGTGGAAGAATTAAGGGAAGCAGATGGGTAAAACGTGAAGGAAGACCATCCGACGATGCTGTTTTAACCGCTAGGCTAATAGACAGGTCTATTAGACCACTTTTTCCTAAAGAACTTAAAAAAGACGTACAGGTAGTTGTAACTGTTCTTTCAGTTGATGGAGAACATGACCCAGACGTTTTGTCTATAATTACAGTTTCAGCTGCACTTGCTATCTCAAAAATCCCATGGAATGGGCCAATTGGTGCATCCCGTGTGGGACTCATTCGCGAAAACGGAAATGAAGAGTTAGTAGTTAATCCTCACATTACAGAATATCCATTCTCAGATTTAGATTTAGTTGTATCATCCTTAAACAATAGATCAGTCATGATAGAGGCTGGTGCAAAGCAAGTTGAAGAAAAATATGTCTCTGATGGAATTAAAAAGGCAAAAGAATTTAATGCACAAGTTATAGATTTCATTAATGAATTGGTCAAGGAAGTTGGAGAGAAAAAAATTACAGTTGAAAAAGATGAAAAACTTGAGGAAGTTAAACTTCTTGTTGAAAAATCATACAAGGATAAAATGCATACGCTTATTGCAAATGGGGTTAATAAAGAGGTTGGAGGAGAGTTAGGAAAAATAGTTGATGAAATTTATGAAATTGAAAAAGAAACTATTGACGACAAGAAAAAAATAGCAGCAGCTGTTGATTATATCTTCAAAAAAACAATCCGTGAGATGATTGTTTTAGAATCAAAACGCCCAGATGGACGTAAGATTAAAGAGATTAGAAAGATTTCAGCTCAGGTTGGAATTTTACCAAGAACTCATGGGTCAGCTATTTTCTCCCGCGGTGAGTCTCAGTCATTATCTGTTGCAACTCTAGGATCTTCTTCTATGGAACAACTCATAGAAGGGCCAGAGGGTGAAGAAACCAAACGCTATATGCATCATTATTCTATGCCTCCTTATTCAGTAGGAGAAACAGGAAGAATGGGAACTCCTAACAGACGTGAAATAGGACACGGAGCACTTGCAGAAAGAGCTTTACAGGCTGTTATTCCTGATGAATCTAAATTCCCATATGCAATCCGAGTAGTTTCAGAGATTATGTCTTCTAACGGTTCAACTTCTCAAGCAGCAATCTGCGGATCGACACTTTCTTTAATGGATGCAGGAGTTCCTTTACTAGCCCCTGTTGCTGGAATTGCGATAGGGCTCATGACGTTAAATGATAAGTCAGTTGTTTTATCAGACATTATTGGGCTTGAAGATTTTTCTGGAGACATGGATTTTAAAGTTGCAGGAACTGAAAAAGGAATAACAGCTATCCAAATGGATACAAAAATCGCGGGACTTACAGATGAAGTAGTAGAAGAAACATTAACTGATGCAAGAAATGCTCGTCTTGAGGTTTTGAAGATTATGCTTTCAGTTATTCCAGAAGCAAGACAAGACGTTTCTAAATATGCTCCTAAGATTAAAACTATAAAAATCAATCCAGAAAAAATAGGAGAAGTTATTGGATCAGGCGGAAAGACTATTAGAAATATCTCAGCAACCACAGGAGCCACTGTAGATGTAGAAGAAGATGGAACAGTGTCAGTTGCAGCTGTTGATGAAGAAGCAGTAGAAAAAGCAGCACATTGGATTGATTTAATAACTCGAGAGCTTACACCCGGTGAAGTTTTTGATGGGAAAGTAAAACGGATTGTAGGGTTTGGCGCGTTTGTGGAAATAGTTCCTGGAAAAGAAGGGCTTGTGCATGTTTCTGAGATGTCTACGGAATATGTTTCAAATCCAGAAGACGTTGTAAAAATGGGACAGGAAGTAAAAGTACGCGTAAAAGAGGTTGACGAGCACGGAAGAATTAATCTTTCTATGCTTTTTGGAGAAGATGCGGAAAAAAAGAAGGAAAACGGTGGAGGGGACCGCGGTGGAGATAGAGGTCCTAGAGAAGACAGGCCTAGATTTGAAAGATCTGAGAAAAAAAGCTTTGGTCACGGAGGACGTGGTGGTACCCGCTCTGGCGGATCCCACTCAGGACCTAGATCCAGGTCTGACCAAGGACAAGGCGGAATCAGAAATGAATTTGGAAGTTCTTACTACGGTAATAGACGTCCCCGAAGATAATTTGTAATTTATATTGTTCGACTTCCCAATTAATGCTACACTGGATACGTCACGGGCGAATTATTCGTCTATAATTCATATGGACAAAGGCTACCCGTTAAATCAAAACACAAATAAAGGAACGTTGCCTCAGGGAGGAAATCCTAATGCTGCGCTAGACAGTAGAGTGCCGCTTTTAAACAACAGTACGTATATTAATAAAGCAGTTGAAGCTTCCCAGGAGCATCCGAATACTGTAAATACTGCCTCTTCAAGTACAAGTGGAACACCGCAAATAGCAAAGCTTGAGGTGATGTTAACACAAGCTAAAATTCCGCAGGATCTGCATGAAAAGGCAAATGCCATGATAGAGCGTTTAAAACTTATTCAGCATCAGGAAAGTTTTTTTATGGAGCTGGATCATATAGGGCGTTATATAGAATGGATCACTTCACTTCCCTGGATGAATCAGTCTACAGACGTTTTGGATTTAAATCATGCACGTCAAGTTTTGGATAAAAACCATTATGGATTAACTCAGGTGAAGGAGCAGATCTTGCAGTACCTTTCTGTCATGATATTAAAATCCCAACAGGGCGGAACAGACCATTTCTCAAGAGCCCCTATTATTTCTCTTGTAGGACTTGCGGGGGTTGGAAAAACTACCATTGCATATTCTATAGCAGAAACTTTAGGAAGAAAAATTGTCAGAATTCCTTTTGGTGGAATGGGTGCAGCCTCTATTTTAAGAGGGGAATCCAGATTCTCACCGGACGCTGAGCCTGGGGCAGTTATTAAGGCATTAAGAAGGGCTGGAACAAATAACCCAGTAATACTGCTTGATGAAATTGATAGGGTGTCAACAGAAGCAAGAGGTGACATAATGGGAGTGTTGGTAGAACTTTTAGATCCGGAACAGAATAAAGCGTTTACAGATCATTTTGTAGACTATCCGTTTAATCTGGGAAATGTTTTGTTTGTTGCAACCAGTAACAATACAAAAGATATTTCAACAGCAGTTTTGGATAGGCTTGAGGTGATTCAGATGCCGTCGTATTCTGATCAGGAAAAAATTGTGATTGCAAAAACGTACCTGCTTCCCAAAATTTTGGAAGAGTCTGGGTTTAAAAAAACAGATATTACCGTTCCGGATAATGTATGGGCAGAGGTGGTACGTCCCTTAGGGTTTGATCCGGGAATTAGATCATTGCAAAGAACCGTTCAGGATCTGGTGAGAAAAGTAGCACTTTTCCAGTTAGACGGAAAATTACCAAAAGGTCAGCCGTTTATACTTTCCGATCAGAATTTGCGGCAATTTATACCGCAATGGTAAAAAAAATTTAAAATTAAAACTCACATATCAAAATATATGTTGATACATAGATTTGAAGTGTATTTTTTGCGATTTGAGTTTTGAAATTTAAACTATATGTTTAGCTTATGACATACATGCATGAGCCTCCACATATTTTTTTAATACTAATTAAATTAGAAAGAATATTAAAAAATGAATGAACAATTAACTTTTATATCAATTGGAGGGATAGGGGAAGTTACCCGAAACCTCTATGCATATATTTATCGAGATGAAATTCTTCTGGTCGACTGTGGCATAGGCTTTGCCGAGGGAAATCTTCCTGGAGTAGATTTACTGATCCCAGATATTACCTATATAAAAAATGCGCTTAAAAATGGAAAACGAATAGTTGGAATGGTGTTGTCTCACGGACACGAAGACCATATAGGAGCACTTCCATTTAT
>CAZITH010000034.1:0-10289 GCA_964542125.1 uncultured Gammaproteobacteria bacterium
ATCCTTGTGCTTTTGTATGTGCCATTTTATGAGCTCCTTATAAATCTAAGTCCTTGAGCGAATAAAATACCAGGAGTCTCTGGCAAGCGAGGGAGTTCCCGAGCGCGCCAAGAGTTACTGGTATAAATAATCCTCAAGTTTTTAAAGTACTGTTCAAGGAGTTGAACATATTTACTCCTTTTCTCTCTATGTGAAAACTTGACTTATATTACTTAATGTTTTCACAATTGTCAAGTGCATCAAACTGTATTAAAAAATTACTCTAATTGTAAGAAATTTCGCTTATTTTGCAGACTTCTTGGCAGCAGCTGTAGAAGTTTTATTCAAAGAAACAACCTCTACTGTTGTGAGAGACTTTCTAAACCCAATAGTCTTTCTATATCTGGATTTACCCTTAAA
The DNA here is from genome assembly GCA_964542125.1 of uncultured Gammaproteobacteria bacterium. Taxonomy (GTDB): domain Bacteria; phylum Patescibacteriota; class Microgenomatia; order Levybacterales; family GWA1-39-11; genus JAGORM01. The sequence continues at coordinate 400 of CAZITH010000034.1, forward strand.
TTTAGAAACTCTTACCTTCTCACCCTTGGCAGATCCTAATACTTTGGCCTTTACAACCATTCCTTCTATATAAGGCTTTCCAACAACCACGTCTCCGTCTGAAACGTGCAAAAGAACTTTATCAAAGTTATATTCTCCACTCTCAACACCAAGATTTTCCACTTGAAGTTTAAGACCAGAAGATACTTTAAGTTGTTTTCCGCCGGTTAAGATTACTGCGTATTCCATAGTATTGTGGTATTTTACCAAATTCATGCCTGGTACCGCAAGGGTCTAACTATCTAATCTCAAAAATTGAATCTGACTTTTTTTCAGAGCTGATAGTGGACAAGATACTCAGGATGATAAAGTTTGTAAGAAGAGAACTCCCTCCATATGACACTAAAGGAAGCGTTATCCCCACAATGGGTAAAATGCCCAGATTCATGCCTATATTAAAAAATGTATGAACTAACAGAAGAAAAAACATGCCCACAGCAACCAAATGAGAAAATGAATCCACGGTATTTGTAGTGATTCTGTAAATCCTCAACAGAAGGAGAAAAAATATAGCTATGAGAAGCACTCCTCCAAAGATTCCAAGACTTTCTGAGATCGTTGCAAAAATAAAATCCGTGTGACGCTCAGGAAGAAACCGCAGAACAGATTGCGTGGCCTGACCTAAACCTTTCCCTAAAAAACCACCGCTTCCTATAGAAATAAGAGCCTGAATTGAGTTATATGAAGATCCAAAAGGATCAGAAGTAGCATTCAAAAATGAAAAAAGTCGTACTCTTTGATACTCTTTTAAAAAACCGTAGAAAATGGGCATGGGAATAATAAGAGCGGCAAAGAAAGATAAAAAGTATCTTACGGGAAAGCCGTAGGCAAAAAACATACACACTGTAGTAACAAAATAAATAATGGCATTTCCTAAATCAGGCTGTCTTAAAATTAGAAAAAAAACAGGGAAAAGCAAGATTAAACCTTTTAAAAATGTTTTCAGAGAATGTGTTTCATCTGAGGATAAAAGTTTTGCTAAAACTATTACATAAAAAGGCTTAATAATTTCAGAAAATTGGAGCCTGATACCAAAAATGTCTATCCACCTAACTGCTCCTTTTGCTTCGATTCCTATGAAAAAGAGTAAAAGTAAAGACAACAAAATTCCTATGTATAACTGCTTACTTAAAAACCCAAATATTCTATAATCTACAGACAAAAATACAAAGTAAACAGCTGCGCTTATAACAAAAAAAATGAGCTGCTGTCTAAAGAGGGAGATATCTATAGAATACAGTGTTAAAACACTTATTATAAGAAGTGCTATAGCAGGCAAAAGTAAAAAAAAATCAATCCTATGAAAGGATAGTGAACGCAGGGAGTGATTCATTCTTATGAGATTTTTGAGACTTTAAATTCCCCTTTAGAAAGATTTTTGATCAATGTCTTTTTCTTTATTTCAGACTCAAACTTCTCTGGCCATGAAGGAAGTGTCACATTCACTTCCTCTGAAAGTGTGGTTCCCAAATTTTTACGCTCCTGCTGAATTCTTCTCATAAGATCCCTTGCTTCTCCTGCTTCAAGATCTTGGTTTTGGGTATCCGTTATTTGTGCCGCAGGTCCAGATGAAGCAATAACTTCTGATTTTTTGTCAAAAGTAAGTTCATACACATTTACTTCTGTCTTAACGACTTTTAGAATATCCTCTGAAAGCTCAGAGGGTGCTTGATAAGAAAGTTTTTTAAGAGGAATTTTTACTGATACATTATTTGTTTTTCTTCTCATGTGAATTACTGAGGAAAGCTCAATCCCAATTCTCATCTCTGATTCCAGATCTGCTTGGATAAGCTTTTCATCAAACACCGGCCAATTGGCAAGGTGAACAGACTCTTCTCCGGTAAGATTTCTATATATCTCCTCTGAAATAAATGGTGTAATAGGTGCCAAAAGCTTACTTACAGTTATTAAAACCTCAAAACAAGTAGTATAAAATGCTTTTCTATCTTCTTCACTTTCCGCAGCAGGTCCTACTCTATCTCTAGATCTTCTTATATACCAAGTGGAAAAATCATTTACAAATTCTTGAAGTTGAGAAATAGCAGAAACAGTATCATAAGAATCTAGGTCTTCAGTTACACCTTTTATGAGATTATTCAGAAGGGACAAAATCCATGTATCTAGAACATTTGAGGATATGGCAGGCTCACTATCCGTAGGACTCCATCCATCCACCTTTGCGTATGAAACAAAGAAATTATATGTATTCCAGAGAATAAGAAGCATTCCCCGCACCTGCATTTTATAATTATCTTCAGAAATGAGAATATCCTCTCCATGCATAACGGGACTTCCCATAAGGTATAGTCTTAAAGCATCTCCTCCGTATGTTTCCAGAAGCAGTTTCGGATCTGGATAATTACCGTAATTTTTACTCATTTTACGTCCGTCTGTACCTAAAATAACCCCCTCTACCACTACATTTTTAAATGCAACAGAGTCATATAGAGCAGCACCTATAACATGTAAAACATAAAACCACGCTCTTATTTGCCCGGTGTATTCAGCAATAAAGTCTGGAGGGAAAAAGTCTTCAAGCTTTTCTGATGTATCAAAGGGGAAATGACGCTCTGCAAATGAAGCACTTCCAGCCTCAATCCATGAATCTAAAACTTCAGAAACGCGTTTTACTTTCTTACCACATGCCTTACACGTCACCTCAACTTCGTCAATAAAAGGTTTATGCAAGTCCGCCACTTTTTGACCGCATGCTTCTTCTAATTCTTTAATGGATCCTGGAACAAATCTTTCTCCGCATTCACACTCCCACACTGGAACAGGACTTCCCCAGTATCTGTTTCTACTTATATTCCAATCAGGAGCACTTTCTAGGCTTTTCAAAAACCTTCCATTTTTAAAATGCTTTGGAAACCAATTTACTTTTTCATTTGTTTTTTTGAGTTTTTCTTTTAGATTTTGAATATCTACAAACCATGCGTCTAGGGGCGCGTAATATAATCTGGTACTGCACCTCCAGCATACGGGAACATTATGGGGAACATCTTCATCTTTATATATAAGTCCGCGGGAAGAAAGATCCTCATTCACGGCTTTATTTGCTTTAAGGTAATACATTCCCCCAAATTTAGGGACATGCTCCATTATGACTCCCTCTTCATCCACGTGAATTTCTATATGAATATTATTCTCATTCATGGCAGTTAAATCTTCTATTCCATACGCGGCTATGGTAACAACACCTGTACCCTCTTGCGCAGTCACAAAATCCCCTGGAATAATTACAAATGCTTTTTTGCCTTCCTGAATGTTTTTCTTATAGTAATCATAATGGGGGACAAACTTCTTGCCTACTAATTCTTTCCCGCTAAATTCTTCAAGAATTTTGTATGTTGTTTTATCTCCTAAAATGTTTATAGTAGACTTTGCCAAAATATATTTTTCTCCATTTTGTAAAATCTTTACGTAGGTAAGCTTTGGATTTACGGCAAGCGCTGGGGTTACAATCTTATTCCATGGAGTAGTTGACCACGCGAGAATATATGTGTCTTTTTCATTCTCTAACTGGTATTTATAAGTGGTAGCTGAATCAGTTAATTCTTTGTAGGAATTATCCATGGCAATCTCAAAATTAGAAATAGGGGTTGCACAGTGTGGACAATATAACGTTACACGCAGTCCCTTATAAATATGTTTTTTCTCATACATCTGCTTAAAAACCCACATAACGCTCTCCATGTATGAAATGTCCCAAGTTTTATAAGCATTTTTAAAATCAACCCAGCGTCCAATTCTATCCACATACCATTCCCACTCTGCTGAAACATCATTCACATACTTTTTGCACTCTTCAATAAATTTAGAAACCCCAACTACATCTTCTATGTCCTTTTTCCTTTTTATATCAAGCTTATTTTCTACTTTATTTTCTATAGGAAGTCCGTGCCCATCCCAGCCCCATACGCGCCTTACCCTATATCCTTTCATAGTAAAGTAACGTCCAAACAAATCTTTAGGAAGACTTGAAAGTAAGGATCCGTAATGAGGAACGCCGGTTACAAAAGGAGGACCATCTAAAAAAGTCCAGCGCTTGTGCTCTGGGCGAGATGTAACTGACTTTTCAAAAATCTTATTTTCTTTCCAGTATTTTGTAATTTCTGCTTCAAGCTCTGGAAATTTTATCTGGGGTGAGACATCTTTAAAATCATGTTTCTTCATAGATCATATTCTACCTTAAATATTTCTTGCCTGCAACGAAGCTAACTTGCATACTATATAATAAGTATATGTCTGAAAATTCTTATAAGGATCTTATTTTTACAAACCACGCGCTGAAACGAATGAAGGAGCGTGGAATTAAAAAAGATCAAGTTTGGGAGACGTATAATTCAAATTCGCAGCTTGAATATATAAGAAACGGAATGTCCCAAAAGCACAAGAAATTTGGAGATTTTGAAGTGAGCGTTATTTTTAAAAAAAACGCTAAAAATGAAGTAATTATTATTTCCTGCTGGGTTGAACCTCCCTTACCTGGAACTAAAGATGCAAAGGAAAAAGAATGGTACCAAAAGTATAAAAACGCTGGATTTTGGAGAAAAATTTGGCTTACTTTCCTTCATCAAATAAGTCTTTATTAAGTTCCACTGAGTCTGCTAAAAACAACAATTCTTTGAGAGTAACCTTTCCCCGTCTTGTCCCATACGCCAGCGCAAGTTATAAGATTCAGTCTTTTTTCTGAGGTTTTCTCAAGAATTTTGCCCATAGGGATAGAGGAAATATCATACGTTTTAACCTCAGTTACGAAAAAAGGGTAACTTTTTCCAGTTTCATCAGATATTATTATTTTGTCTCCTGGGGTCAAAGAATGAAGCTTATAAAATACTGACGGTGAACCATCAGGCTTATCAAAGTGTCCATCTATTACTGCGCTTCCCGCCTCCCCAGGTTTTACTCCTAAAGAATACCACGCAACGTTTATAACTATCTTAGGGACATCTATCCTTCCTTTACTGTCTACTCCTACTTTTTCTATATGCGTAGATACGGATATTTTTGGAATTAAAATCGTAACAGGAAGACTCACAGAAGATACGTTGCGTGCAGAAGAAGGCTCTGGTGCAGTGGAATATATACTCTTTTTTTTATGAATTGAATATGCTCCACCAAAAACTACAATTAAGAAAAAAAATAGCAAAAAAAGTAAGATAATAAAGATTTTTTGCTTCATTTTTACACATGAACACAAACTTTTAAAGCTTGTGTTCATTACTTACTTTACCTAATAAAACCGGTATTGGGCGCACCGGGTGTTGTCGTTGTAGTTTTGTTTTGTGTAGTGGTTGGTGTAGGAGACGATGTTGCCGTCTGCGCATTCACAATACCCCTAAACATAAGAAAAGAAAAAACTACGCTAAGTGCCGCAAAAGCTATTGCTTTTATCATATGTCACCTCCTTTCGAAAATTTTTGTCCGAAGAAAAATTTTGATTCTGATTTTGTATTTCGAAAGAAGAGTACCTTCACACAATCAATACTAGGATAATCAACTCAAAAGCAATTAAAATCCTAGTAAGGAAACCGTAAGAAGAAAAGGTGATTATATTTTTAAAGTTACTTCTGCATTTCTCCTGTTGGTTTAGGTCCAGCTCCGCCAAATCTCATCATGGTGGGATTAAGCTGAATATTTTGAGCTGTGACTGACCCGTCAGAGTTTGTAGACCCAAAAACTGCAACTCTTTCACCTGTTTTAAGATCACTCTTTGATGCAGTCGCTGCTTTATTAATAGATGTGCTAGATGAAACTACTACTATTTTTGAACTGCCATCCATTAATTTAACTGTTATAGAATTCTCATCTGCAGATAAAATTTCTCCTACAACTGCTCCACCGTTACGCCCTGCGCCAGCACCAAATCTTCTTCCTTGATTATTCCCCTGCTGTCCGCCACTGGCAAAAAAGGAATTTGCAGGTGATTTAGATTTTTGGTACTCTATACCTCCAAAAAACGCTACGGCTGCAACAACCACAGCAACTATACCTGTAATTAATAACGAATTATTTTTTATACATATCACCTCCAATCAAATTTTCTGTCTTAAGAAAAATCTCGTCAATTTATTTATGTTAAAAAATTTTGCTTAACTCTGAGGCCCGTGGGCCAAAGAGAAACTACTTAAAATGATTGATCCTGAGCCCCGAGGGGCGAAGGACTACATTTCTTTCTTTTACCTTCTGGCTTTTATTCATATCTTAGTGCCTCTATTGGCTGTAAGTTAGATGCTTTATTTGCAGGATACCATCCAAATAGGACTCCTATCCCTGCAGAAACTAAAAACGCCAGAATTATTGAGAATGCTGATAAGACAAAGGGAGAGGATGTGATAAGAGAATATGCATATGAAAATGCTGTCCCTATAAATACGCCAACTATTCCGCCAACAAATGTAAGAATTATAGACTCAATTAAAAATTGCAGCGTAATTTCCTTTTTCTTTGCACCTAAAGCTTTTCTTAAACCAATCTCACGTGTTCTCTCGTTTACCGTAACAAGCATAATATTCATAATTCCAATTCCTCCTACTAAAAGTGATATTGCTGCAACACCTGACAAAAGAGCTGTAAATGTCCCTGTTGTTTGGGACGCTGCATTTAGAATATCTGACTGAGAAAAAATACTAAAGTCTGCTTTAGAAGGGTCAGATAATTTATGACGAGCGAGTAATAAATACCCAACTTGATTCTGTGCATCAACCATAACATCTGGAGACTTAGCTGATAATGCAATACTATTCACATAATCTATCCCAAATAATTGTTTCTGTGCTGTTGTTAACGGAACAATTACAATATCATCTCTGTTTGCAAATCCAGTTCCCCCTTTAGAAACCATTATTCCAATAACTCTAAAAGCTAATTTATTGATCCTGATGGTCTTGCCTATGGGGCTTTGTGTATCCGGAAAAAGGTCAGAAACTACCTGCGGCCCTAAAACAGCAACTCGAGAAGAAGATTCAACATCTTGAGTAGTGATGAAGCTTCCCTGGTCTAGAGAAACTGCGTTTACTGGAAGGTAGGAATCCGTTGCACCAATTACTTGCGTATTCGTATTATTGTTCCCTGCAGTTACTTGCTCTCGCCTGGTTACCTGCGGAGAAACACTTGCTACAGTAGTCACACTAGATGAAGTTAAAATGGCTTGGGCATCTTCATATGTTAATGACGTTCCTCCTCCAGCAGCTCCCCTCACGGCACCCGTATTTTGTGCTCCAGGAATTACGGTTAAAAGATTAGATCCAAGCGACTGAATTTGGTTCTGAACCGCCTGAGAAGAAGCTTGCCCTAGCGAAATAAGCGCAATAACACTTCCTATTCCTATCACGATTCCCAAAATGGCAAGTCCGGTTCTTAATTTATTTAGTGTAAGCGTGCTAATACTTTCTAAAATAGTTTCTTTTATCTCCTGCATGTTTATCCCTTTCTTTTTGCAAGTTTCTGCACAGTGTTTTTCTTATCTGCCGTAACTTTCCCGTCTTTTATGGTAATTATTCTTCTGGCATGTGAGGCTATATCTGGCTCATGAGTAATCATAACTATGGTATGCCCTTCTTTATTTATCTCTTGAAAAATTGCCATAATTTCTTCTGCTTGAGATGAAGCTATATTTCCGGTTGGTTCATCAGCAAGTAAAATACTCGGATTCATCACTAATGCACGCGCTATTGCAACACGCTGCTGCTGTCCGCCTGATATTTGATTCGAGGTATGACTCATTCTATCCTCGAGTCCAACCATCTTAAGATATTTTTGAGCAGTTTTAATTCGTTCAGAAAGTTCTATCCTCCCGTACCTCATAGGAAGCATGACGTTTTGTAGAACTGTAATTCTAGGCAAAAGGTTAAATGCCTGGAAAATAAATCCAATTTTCCTATTTCTAATATCAGCAAGCTGATCCTGAGTTAAGGACTCAACGTTTTCCCCATCTAAAACATACATTCCGGATGTCGGCACGTCTAATGCTCCCAGAATATGCATGAGGGTTGATTTTCCAGACCCTGAAGGTCCCATAATTGCCACAAATTCGCCTTTTTCTATTTCAAAAGAGATATCATCAAGGGCTACTGTCTCAATAGCACCCGTGTTATAAATTTTGGAAATGTGGGAAACTGAAATTGCGGACGTTTTTTTCACCGTTATCTTCCTCCACCTGCCCCTACTCTAATAAAGTTTGCGCCGCCACCGCCGCCAAACCCTCTCACAGCACCAAATGGTGAGGCTGAGGAGGAAGCTGCAGTTCTTGCCCCAATGGTAGCAGTTACTACTTCATCCCCCTCTGATAATCCTGAAGTAATCTCAGTTTGGGAATCTGAAGATAAACCTACTTCCACCGGAACAGTTATCGCCTTCCCCTGTTTCATAATTTTTACACTTGACCCATTATTAGAAGTTGTAACTGCTGCGTTTGGCACTAATAACACGTCCGGTCTGACATTTGTGATAATGCTTGCAGTTGCAGACATATTGGGCAGCATTTTGTCTTCTGCGCTATCTAAAACTATTGTTGCAGGATATGTGGTAACTCCGCTTGAAACAGATCCTGACGTATCAATTCCCAATACCTTTCCGGTAAATGTCTTATCATGAAGCGCATCTATAGTTACGGTTACCTTCTGGTTTGCTTCTACTTTTAAAGCGTCCGCCTCTGACAAACTTACGGTAATAACAGGATTGCCTTCAATTTTTATACTTGCAATGTTTATTCCAGAATTTGTATTTGAGGAGGAAGTTGAAGAGGAAGATGAAGACTGGGAAATTTGCATACCAGAAACAAGCGTAATATCAGAAACTATCCCTGAGTAAGGTGCAACCACTTCTGATGAAGTCTGTTGAGAAGAAAGCGCGGCGCTTTGCAAAGCAGCTTGAGCTTGTGCAGTTACAGTTTGAGAATTTTTATAATTTGCTTCTGCTGCATACCAATTATCCTGGGCTGTTGTAAACTCTGGAAGAGCTCTGTTAGATAAATTGGGTGAACCATCAGGATTTTGGTATGTTGAATTTTGTGCTATATTTATGTACTTATCCCATGCGGAATACATAGCTGACTGATTGCTGAATGTGTCAGCTTGAGCCTTATTGAGAGCCGACTGTGCAGAAAGATAGGATGAATATGAAGAAGCTTGTTTTTGTTCACCGGCTGCATCTAATGTTAACTCTGCTATCTTTTGTCCTTTTTCAACATAATCTCCATTTTTTACGAAAACTTCTTTTACAATTCCACTAGCTTGAGTTACCACTGGCATTCTATTAGAAAGCGCAACTGATCCCGATTCAGAAAGAGACACTACAAGAGTGCCTTTTTCAACTTTTTCAGTTTGGTAAGAAATTTTTTGATTTGATGAAAAAATCTGTTTCCACAAAAAAAATCCAAAAACTAATAATACTAGTATTGTAATAACAGCTCTTTTTTTAGATGAAAATAGAAAAGACCGTATTTTTTTTAATTGATTCATAATATTATTTAGAGTTTAGAAGTACTTGCTTGGAAATTCCTGAGAAATATCAAATATACTTTGACTGTTTATGGGGCAGAATAACGGTGAAGGTAGTTCCTTTTTTTAATTCACTCTCAACTTCTATAGACCCGTTGTGATTATTAACTATTTTCTCAGCAATTGAAAGGCCTAATCCATACCCAGATGAAATATCTTTAGAGCGCGATTTCTCAGCTCTGTAAAACCTATTAAATATATTGGGAATATCTTCTTCACTTATACCTATACCTTTATCCTTTATTAAGACTTTTCTCATCCCGTCTTCGTCTAAAATTGACGCTGTTACTTTTGAATTCCGGGGACTGTATTTTATTGCGTTGTCAAATAAAATAACAAACAACTCTG
>CAZITH010000035.1:0-10252 GCA_964542125.1 uncultured Gammaproteobacteria bacterium
AATTGCCTCTTGAATAATTGATCTTTTACCTTCTTTCTTTTCTGGTTTTAAAGTAGGCGTTGCAGTAGCTGTATGAGTAGGAGTTACGGTAGGTGTAGTATTTGAACCAGAACTAGTCCCAGTGGAAGTTTTTTCATGAATTTCCCCTGCTCCATCCATTTTCCACTGTTTTCCATTTACATTTACCTCAGAGTGTCCATTCCCAGACTGTTCTATATTCACTTCCGTGGTCCCATTTTGGGTTACTTGGGTACTGCTTGTACTCTGAACACTATTGTTAACTGTCACATGGGAATCACTGCCTGAAGTCTCTACATGAACACTGCTGCTGGAAGCGTATACAGAAGAAGGAACCAGAAGAGAAAATAATAGAAGTAAACCTGCCTTATACTTCATACCTGTCTATTATACACCCTGCCTTCAAGTATGTGGGTAAGACTTTATTTTCTGGGTTTTGAGTGCTACTATAGTTATCCGATGCTGCAAAAGACTTTTTGCTTTCTAGACATTGAGACTACAGGAACAAGCCCCAACTTCAACAGAATAATTGAGATAGGAATTATTAAGAGTAATGGGACAGAGATTATTGATACGTTTAACACCTTAGTAAATCCTGGGGTAGGGTTGCCGCCAGTTATAAAGGAAATTACCGGAATATCCGCAAGTGATCTAGAGAACGCTCCCACGTTTTACGAAATATCAGAAAAACTGAGAGAATTTCTAAAAGATTCTATTTTAGTAGCACATAATGTGAGGTTTGATTATGGTTTTTTGAAAAATGAATTTAAAAGAATGGATATTTCTTTTCAAATGAAGCATTTTTGTTCTATAAAACTTGCGCGTACTCTTTTTCCGGGACTTTCTTATTATAATTTGGATTCTATTATTGAGAAATTTAATATTTCTTGTGAAAACAGGCACAGGGCATTTGATGATGCAAAAGTAATTTTTGATTTTTATAAAAAAATTAATGAATCTGTTTCAGAAAAAATTCTTACTAAGGCAATTGACTTAGCGCTTAAAAAACCATCAGTTCCTTTGGGGATTGACTCTAGAATTTTAGACAGACTACCTGAAAGTCCAGGTGTTTATATGTTTAGGGGTGAAGATAGCTACCCTATTTATATAGGAAAGAGTGTAAACGTAAGAGAAAGAGTGTTATCGCATTTTTCAGCGGATCATATGAGCGCAAAAGAAATGCAGATTTCTCAAGAAGTGAAAGACATAGAAGTTGTAAAAACTGCAGGAGAATTAGGAGCTCTTCTTTTAGAGTCTACTTTAGTCAAAAAATATAAACCGTTATATAACAGCATGCTGCGTGAAGCCAGAAAAATGATTTTACTTTTAGAAACTCAAGACAAAGATGGATATTCTTCAGTTTCTTATAAAGAAGTTGACCATATAGAGCTAGAAGACCTGGATTCCATTATTGGAATTTTTAAATCATTTAGGCAAATGAAAGATCACCTGTATGAATTGTCAAAACAGTTTTTTCTTTGTCCTAAAAGATTAGGGTTAGATAATTCAAAAAAGTTTTGTTTTTCTTATCACTTACAAAAATGTTATGGAGCTTGTAACAAAAAAGAATTACAGATTAAATATAACGTGCGTTTTACAGAGGCGTTTTCTAAATATAAATTAAAAAGGTGGATATTTGATTCCCCAGTTTTAATAAAGGAAAAAGGGGAGCTGGAAGAAGCGTTTATAGTGGATAAATGGTGTCTTTTAGGAAGCATTAAATCAGAAGAAGAATTTGGAGATATATCTCAGGAGTATATATTTGATTTGGATACCTATAAAATTCTCACCAAATTTTTATCCCATCCCCCTAAAACAGTCTCCGTTAGCAGGCTTAAATTATAGCTTATTAGGATTGATGCGGATTATTTTATCATCATCTGCACTAGGATTTCCGCGGCCATCTCTATTACTAGTTGTTATGTAAAGCATTCCATCAGGTCCTACAATCACTTCACGTAATCTTCCATACTTTCCAGCAAGATGTTTTTTTAATTTGACTACCTTGTTTCCTTGAATTACTGCTTCATAGAGTGTTTGTCCCTTAAGTCCTGCAAAAAATACTGAACCATTTAAAAACTCTGCACCAGACGGAGCCCATGTGGTGGTAGGTCCGGAATTTATAAGGGGAGTTTCCATGCCGCTTTTTGACTCATTACCTTGAATAGTAGGCCATCCATAGTTTTTTCCACTTTGAATTAAATTCAATTCATCAAACCCAGTAGGATTTGACCTGCCGTGCTCTGTTGCAAAAAGATTTCCACTATTATCCCAGGCAATTCCCTGTGGATTTCTATGGCCATAAGAATACACTAAATTATTAAAAGGGTTTCCAGCTGCAGCTTTTCCTGTGTCTGTGACCCGTAATATTTTTCCTGCCAGGGAATTTTTGTCCTGTGCAAGAGATGAAACCTGAGAGTCTCCAGTAGTTATATATAAGTAGTTATCCGGACCAAACTTTATGCGGCCTCCATTGTGATATAAAGCTCCTGGAATTTTATCTACTATAATTTCCTCAGGTGAAAGCGAATTATTTTCAAATTTCATTCTTACCACTCTGTTCAATGTTTCAGAGCCAGAACTTTTATATGTGTAGTAAAAATAAACATAGTGATTTACGCTAAATTGTGGATGAAGAGTTATTCCTAAGAGTCCCCCTTCACCATCCTTTTTTTGATCCACAGAGATATGTCCTATGGTTTGTTTATTTCCTTCTAAACTTATTAATAAAACATTTCCAGGGCGCTCTGTTACCAGCATACTTCCATTTGGTAAAAAAGCTATTGCCCAGGGGATATCTAAGTTTTTTGCCACTACAGTTTCTTCCGGAACATCGTGAGAAGTAGCAGGAGTATTGTTTGAACCTTGAAAGCTAGAATGAGAAGAATTGTTAATCCTGTGTTTTACTAAATAAAGCCATATGACAATAATTAAACAAAAAATAAGAAACGCGCAAAACAATAGCCTCTTCACGAATATGTAATACCACTTTCAAAGAGTATGTGTCAAATCTAAATTTTGTTATACTATTATCTATGGCAGTACTTCTTCTTTTCTCATTTGTTTCAGGACTGGTCACTATTTTTGCTCCATGTATCTGGCCTCTTCTTCCCATAATTCTTTCCTCAACCACCACCGGAGGACACAAAAAACCTCTTGGTATCACACTCGGAATAATGCTCTCCTTTGGATTTCTTACTTTAACCATTTCGTACATTGTAAAAGTTATTCCGTTTGATACAAATGTCTTGCGTTTTATTGCCGTTTTTATTATTGGATTTTTAGGTATGACACTTCTTATTCCAAAACTCTCAGGAATTTTAGAGTCATATGTTTCTAGATTAAGTGGAAAATTAAAGGTTAACGGAAATAATTCTTCAGGGTTTTTAGGGGGATTTGTTACGGGACTTGCTCTGGGGGTGGTGTGGACTCCATGCGCAGGACCTATACTTGCAACTATTGCAACACTTGCTGCAACTCAATCTGTAAATTTAAACGTAATACTTGTTACAACAACCTATATACTAGGTGTAGGAATTCCTTTATTTATTTTTGCCACAGCAGGCAGACTTTTATTTACAAAGAGTAGAACGCTTACAAAGTACACAGGACGGGTTCAGCAAATCTTTGGAGTTATTTTAATTATTGCAGCACTTCTTATAGCAACAAATTATGATAAAGTTCTCCAGGCAAATTTACTAAATCTATTTCCTTCTTATTCAAATTTTATTACCAAGCTTGAAAGTAATAATGCAGTGAAAAAACAATTAGACATCTTAAAAGGAAAAGACTCTGTAGAAAATGTAATAGAAGAAAATAAACTACTAAACGCAGATTTTGATGCGCCTGATTTTATAGGGATTACGAAATGGTTAAACCCAGAAAAAACACTTTCTATAAAAGACTTAAAAGGGAAAGTAGTTTTGGTAGACTTCTGGACCTATACATGCATCAATTGTATAAGAACTCTGCCTTTTGTTACGTCTTGGTATGACAAGTACCATGATAAAGGTTTTGTGGTGGTAGGGGTGCATACTCCAGAATTTGAATTTGAGAAAAATACGGATAATGTTTTAAACGCGATAAATCAGTACAACATCCATTATCCAGTAGGACAAGATAATAGTTATGTAACATGGAATAACTACAATAACCAATACTGGCCGGCAGAATACTTAATAGATGCAAACGGAAAAGTAAGAAGGACTCATTTTGGAGAGGGTGAGTATGATGAAATGGAAAAGGCAATCCAAGCACTTCTTAAAGAAAAAGGGGAAAAAGTTTCTGCAGGGTTAGAAAATATGAAAGATGAAACGCCGCACGGTAGTCAGTCTCCAGAAACCTACGTAGGGTCTAATAGAATGCAGTATTATTATCCAGACGGGAATTTGTATCCGCAGGAAAAAGTATTTACTATATCTGAAAATCCTGCTCAGGATTCTTTTAGTCTAGGGGGAAAATGGAATATTATGGGTGAATACTCCATGACGGAGGAAAACGCAGTTTTAGTCTATAATTTTCAAGCGCAAAAAGTACATTTAGTTATGCGCCCGGGCAAGAATACAAAAGCACTTGTAAAAGTATATTTAGATGGAAAAATTGTGAATGAGGTAAATTCTGGGGCAGACGTAAAGGATGGCGTTGTGATAGTAGGTAAAGATAGATTGTATAACCTTATAGATCTTCACGGAAAAAATGAAAAACACATTCTAAAACTTGAATTCATAAATCCTGGGACAGAAGTTTTTGCTTTTACTTTTGGCTAGAAGCGGTTAGAATATCTTTCAAAGCAGAGTTAATTGTTGGAAATTTAAATGTATATCCCAAAGACTCTATTTTCCTACTAGACACTTGTGTTCCTGTGGTTAGGGTAGATGAAGCTTCACCAAATATAATTTTTAAAACTAATTCTGGCACTGGAAAAAAACTTGGACGATGCAAAACTTCTCCTAACGTCTTTGTAAATTTTTTGTTGGTAATTATTTCAGGTGCAACAGCGTTTATAGGGCCGGTCACTTTTTCATGAGCTAATGCAAATATGATAATGCCAACCTCATCCTGAACATGAATCCATGGAAAAAACTGTGAGCCAGATCCAATTGGTCCACCTAAGAAAAACTGAAATGGCGGAAGCATTTTAGAAAGCGCTCCTTCATGTTTATCCAAGACAATTGCGGAGCGGATTAAAACAACTCTTATGTTTTCTTTCTCAGCGGATTTTGCTTCCTCTTCCCAGCGTCTACAAACTTCAGCAAGAAAATCTTTACCAGGATTTTTTTCTTCATCGCAAATATAGGTTGTTTTCTCTCCGTAATATCCCACCGCTGATCCATTTATAAAAACTTTTGGTTTCTTTTCTACATCTTTAATTAGCTCTACAAGCGTTTGTGTTGTTGAAATTCTGCTTTCTAAGATAGTCTTTTTATAAGCCGCGCTCCATCTCTTTCCTATTAAGGGAGCGCCAGCAAGATTAATTACTGCAAACGAACCTTCTATTTCCTTTTTTAACGTTTTGGTTTGTGACCAATTAATCCTTTTATAATTTAGATTTCTTGTTTTTTCCTTCCCCCTTGTTACGGTTATTACCTCGTATCCCTCTTTAACTAAGGCAGTACAAAGATTTTTCCCAATAAAACCTGACGCACCAGCAATTATTATTCTTTTCATAAAGTTTATAGTCTCATTTCTCCTGGGAGATTAAGAAGCTCTGAAATTTTTACAAACTCAAATCCTTTTTCTTTTAACTTGGAAATTATTTCAGGTAGTGCATCTGCAGTTTTTGGTGCATTTGGAGCTCCTTGCAGATGAAGGACAATAATAGAGCCGTTTTGAGTTTCATGTATAACTTTATAAATTATGGAATTTGCGTCTTGATTAAACCCATCATCCCCTGCCACATCCCATTGAACGGTTACAATTCCATTTTCACGTACTAATTCTAAATCATTTTCTGAATGACACCCGCCCGGAAACCTAAAAAGATAACTCTTAACGTGAGCATATTTCTCCAATAGCGTTTGAGTTTTTTGAATTTCACTTGGTTTTTCTTTCTCTGGAATATAACGGAGCCCATAACATTCTCCAAAAAATGAACCGTGGGAGTATGAGTGGTTTCCTAATTCAAATAAGGGGTTTATTGAAAACTCTCCAGTTTCTTGTGGATACATTTCAATCCACATTCCAGTTAAGAATAACGTTGCTTTGGTGTGGGTTTGATTCAAGATATCAATGACTTTTTTGTTATAAGCACCTTCTACCTGTTTAGACAGTATTAACTCTTTCATTCCTGGAGTCATGTCTGCATCAAAAGTAAGCGCAACTTGCTTCTTATTTCTATCCCCATTTGTAACCTCATTTTTATATGTTTCAATTACTAAGTCCCTTTTAGTTCCAGGGAAAATTGCCGTAATAATAGGAAGAAAAAAATGAGGAGGATTTTTGATAACCTTAATCAGAAAAAAACCTAAAACCAAAAAAAGCAAACATATAAAAAAAACTAATGCAATGTTTTTCCTGACCCCTTTATGTATGTGTCTTACTCTAGTCGAAATCTTTTTTTTAACCTTACGAGTTCTTTTTATTTTTTTTACCATAAGAAATTATTATATCAATTTTACATGTTAAGAATTGACTCAGCCATACGTATTAACAATGATTTCTCTCATTGAATTATTTAAAAAAAATAGGATATGATAAATAGATGCCTGAGAGAAATGAGCAGTTTATTCTTTGGTTTGACGAAATTAGTAAAAATGATATCCCTCTTGTAGGTGGTAAGAATGCTAACTTGGGCGAGATGTATCAAAATCTCACCCAAACTTCTTCAGATATTTTTCAAGGTGAAAAAATACAAGTTCCTTATGGATTTGCGGTAACAGCCTATTCATATAGGTATTTTATTGAAAAAAACGGACTTGATTCAAAGATTAAAGACTTATTGGAAAACCTTGATACTTCAGATATTAAGAAGTTACAAGAAATTGGAGATAAAGTAAGGGCAGAAATACTCTCAGCTGATTTTCCAGAAGATCTTCATGCTGCAATTTTTGAAGCCTATAAAAAAATGGCAGAGAAATTTAGCGCAGACTCTTCCAGTTTAGACGTTGCTGTGCGTTCTTCTGCAACTGCTGAAGATTTACCTGACGCATCTTTTGCCGGACAACAGGAATCCTACCTTAATATAAAAGGTGAGCATGCGCTTCTGGATGCAATAAAAAAAGCTTTTTCTTCACTTTTTACAAACAGGGCAATTTCTTACAGAGTTGACCAGAAATTTGACCATTTTAAAGTTGAACTGTCAGTTGCGGTTCAAAAAATGGCGCGTTCTGACAGAGGCTGCAGCGGGGTAATGTTTACTTTGGATACCGATAGCGGATTTAGAGATGTAGTTTTGATAAACGGAGCCTGGGGATTGGGAGAATTTATAGTAAAGGGAATTGTTACGCCTGATGAGTTTATGGTTTTTAAACCCACGCTTAAAAAGGGTTTTAGGTCAATAATAAGCAAGAAATTAGGAAGTAAGGAGAAGAAATTAGTCTATTCAGATGATGGAACAAATCCTACTAAGGAAGTACAAGTTGCACCCAATGAAAGGCAAACGTATGTACTTTCAGAGGACCAAGTGTTACGGCTTGCAAAATGGGGAGTCATGATAGAGGAGCATTATGGAAAGCCTATGGATATAGAATGGGCTTATGATGCAGAAAAAAATGAACTCTATATAGTTCAGGCAAGACCAGAAACTGTTCAGGCAAAAAAAGAAGGAAAAATTTTAGAAGAGTATGTGTTACTAGAGAAAGGAAAGGTCTTAACAACAGGTGCATCTGTAGGAAGAAAAATAGGACAAGGAAAAGCGCATTTTATTAAGGACCCCGGACAATTAAGCGAATTTAAAGAAGGAGAGGTTTTACTTGCAGAGATAACTGACCCAGACTGGGAGCCTATTATGAAAATAGCCTCAGCTATAGTTACAAACTCCGGAGGAAGAACGTCCCATGCCGCTATTGTTTCTAGAGAATTAGGTATTCCTGCAATTGTAGGGTGCGGGGATGCAACAAAAGTAATTCCAAACGGACAGGAAATTACTGTTTCATGTGCTGAAGGAGAAAAGGGGAAAGTATATGAGGGAATTTTACAATTTAGGATTGACAAGACAGACCTGACGAATTTTGAAATGCCCAAAACTGAGGTGAAAATGATTGTAGCTGATCCAGAGCTCGTATTTAATTATTCTTTTATTCCTAACCATGGGGTGGGGCTTGCGCGTGAAGAATTTATTATTTCAAATTTTATAAAAATACACCCTAACGCTCTTTTGCAATACGACTCACTTGAAGATCAGGAAGAAAAGAAGAAAATTGAAGAAATGACAGCAGGGTATCACGACAAAATAGATTACTATGTGGAAAAACTTGCTTCCGGAATTGCAATTATTGCTTCAGCATTTTACCCTCATGAGGTTTTATTACGTTTTTCAGATTTTAAATCTAATGAATATGCAGGGCTTATAGGCGGAAAACAGTTTGAGCCAAAAGAGGAAAATCCCATGATAGGTTTTAGAGGAGCCAGCAGATACACTGATCCGCAATTTTCTAGGGCATTTGATTTAGAATGTCAGGCAGTAAAAAAAGTTAGGTCTGAAATGGGACTTTATAACCTTCAGGTGATGGTTCCGTTCTGCAGGACCCCTGAAGAGGGCGCTGAAGTTTTAAGGGAGATTGGGAAAAATGGGCTGGTACATGATAAGAAGAAAAATATGAATGAAGGTCAAAAAGAACTGGATGAAAATCTGCATGTGTGGGTGATGGCAGAAATCCCTTCAAACATTATTTTAGTTGAGGAGTTTGCCAAAATATTTGATGGGTTTTCTATAGGTTCAAATGATTTAACACAGTTAACGCTGGGGATGGATAGGGATTCTAAGCTTATTGCGCACATTGCAAATGAAAATAATGCCGCAGTTCATAAACTGATTTCTGAGTTAATCAGTAAGGCTCATGGTTTAGGTCTAAAGGTGGGGATTTGTGGACAAGGCCCTTCTGATTTTCCGGAGCTTGCAGAGTTTTTAGTAAAAGAAGGGATAGATTCAATTTCACTCAACCCTGACACGGTTCTTAAAACCGCGGTAAAAATTAAAGAAGTAGAAGCCTCTCTAGGAAGATAGCTCCTCGTTTGTTAGTAAGACTACAATTTATTTGTTTTATTTACCACGGAATAAGAAAAATTTTTTCTATAAACTGTTCCTATGATTGAAGAGTCATACATAGAAAATAAAACAATCTCAAAAGACTCTTTTATCTTCACCAAAATAGTCCTCTCAAGTCTCTCAAATTTATTTTCAGACAGAATAGAGTTAGAATATTGCGCGTGTGATTATATACGTATTTCCCCTAAGATTTTTTTTCAACTAATTTTTTTAACATTAGAAAATATAGAAGCAGTGAGAAATAAATAAAGTAGATTGGATATGGAAAGCATAGAGGAATTATTTTTTGAAAGGCAGACGTATCTTAAAAAAGGGGAAAAAATTAAAATTATTATTGAGAGAACTGCTTGTTTTGACGGAGTTTTATTCAATGTGTATTTTTCAGACATAGGTCAGATTTACAGATTAAAATTGCAAACATTAGATAAAAATTGTAATTACAAAACAGCGGTAAAAAATACAAAAATATTAGAAGAATTACTTGAATCAGAGTTTTTTAGAAAAAATTACCCAGATAACTCAATAAATATGAAGGGAATTCAAACGAACAATATTATAATGAAAGAAGGTTTTATGTTGGATTTTATTCTTAAAAATTCACATCTCGGCAAGTGTACTGCTTCAGTTTTTTGTCATAATGAGGAAATATTAAGTGTTTCAAAAATTTCAGTTGATCCAAATTACGAATTTTCTCTATTTGAGCAAGCATTAAGCAGCTTGAGAGACATGACGCTTTTTTATATCCAAGGATAAGATATTACTGTTTTTTTCTTTGATGAACTTTCCAACCAATAGTAACAACAGCTCCGGCTGCAAGTGCGCCCCCTACTCCTAATGCAATATTGCGTCCCTTATGTGACTCAACTTTTTCCACTTCAACGTTATCTCCAAAATCCTCAACAACATTTTGAGCAATGATTGGTTTTTCTCCAATTTGAATAATGTCAAACCCTTGTTTTAACAGGAATGCATGTTGTCTATCTCCGTAGACAGGTTGAGTTGCTTGTGCTATTATCTCATCCTCTACTT
>CAZITH010000036.1:0-10147 GCA_964542125.1 uncultured Gammaproteobacteria bacterium
TTTGCTTGAAAATGTTTTTGCGCAACTTTTGACACCAAAAGTTGCAAATAAAAAAATACTTGTTGAGAGGTTTTGTCTTAAACGAAGTTGCAAGCTATGCTTACTTTTGCCGTACAAAAGTAGATAACGAATGAAACTGTTGAGAGATTTTGTGTACTTTTCTGCTGAGAAAAGTAGTAAATAAAAATTTCGTGTCGAAAGGCTTTATTCTGAGAAACGCAGTGAAATAAGAACCAAAAGATATTTTGTTTAGAAAAATCAGGAGATACTTCCTAAAATCTGAAGTGCGTGAATTTTTTCTTCATCTGACCCCTGCGTAATTTTAATTGACTCATTTTGTTTCATCCTCAGCCCATCAATTATCTCTTTTGCAAGTCTTGCATCGTCGTGCCTGAGCCATGAAATAGTATGTTCCGTATTCCCTCCTTTTATATAAAGTGAGGAAAAAAATAATGATTTATCTACCTGAAAGACAGATAAAGAACCTATGGGAATTGTACTTGTGGATATAAAATATGGAAATTGTTTTTGTTTTATGATGATTCTTTTTTCCTGAATAATAAGTTCATCCGGCATAAGCTCAAATGGCCAGACAGAACTTAATCTAAAAATTTCAGGAGAAATTAAAGATGCATATGTGAGTTTTTTTTGAGAGTATTTATCTACCATCACCATAGGGTCAGCATAGAGCTTTTCAAATTCAGGAGTTTCATTTTTCTCCTTCTTCTTTTCCTCAGGCTTGTCGTAAGGATTTTTGTAGGGAGCATCATTTTTGTCGTAAATGGTTTGTACTGGTAGTAACATGGTTTTTTAACTTATATATTTATTTCTTCCACGAAATACGCCTAAAATATTTTCCCCAAAACTTTGGGTAAAAGACCGGCTTTCTGCTTCTTTCATAGCAGACTTTTTATCTTCCTCTGCTTTAGCTTTTAATATCTGCACTTCTTCTTCTGCTTCTAATCTTAATTCCTTAATTCCATCTCGTAATCTTTCTTTTACAAGTAATATTTCGTGATCTAATGAAGAGTTAATTTCATTAATCTTCTCATCTACTGGTTGTGTGTCTTGAAAAAATGTTTTTATCATATTAATTTCCTCCAATTTCTACTACATGGATTTTTTCTGGCGCTTTTTCTCCATCATGAACTTCCTCATGCATGTCAGGATGATAATCACTAAATGGAATGGTTCTGATTTGATTTGGGTTATGTTTTTCCACAATGTTTCTCATATCTGAAATGGTTTTTGTGCTGGCGCCTGCTAAGACTAAAAGTACCCCTTCTTCATGTATCTGATCGTCTATTATCCGGGAGTTTTCTTTAGGGATACTGGCTCCTATTAATGCTCCAAAAATTCCCAGAGCTGCGCCAAAAGTTACCGCAGATGCGGTTATAAATGACCACATAGGAAGCATTCCCCAGGAGGCAAAGATAGGTCTCATAAATAAGATGTTTTGAAAACCAGGGATAGGAAGTACAGAAAACCACACAAGTGCACCTAATGCTCCGCCTAATATAATGCCTGTAAGAAGGCTTGTAGGCAAGGCGCTAAAAGCGTGTCCGCCTCTACCGGTAAAATAAACTCTTCCTTGTTTTTTCTGCATAATAGAAAGAGTTTCAGGATTAAAATTATGCTTCTCTAATTCTATAAAAGTTTTTTCTGCGTCATTTCTGTTTGTAAAAAATGAAACTAATACCCTCATATACTTACTCCTTTCATAATAAAGTGTTTCCCTGAAAAGCCTTGTGTTTTATGAAATGTTACTTTAGGCTTTTTCATGTAATGTCTTTTTTCAATACTTGCTGGGTCAGTAGATAAAACAACCCAGAAACTGTAGAGAAATGTGTCTTTGACTAATTCTTTTATTATTTTCATTTGAGATCAGTCTACTGTGGAAGGATTAAAAGTGCTTGTGAAGATTGAAAGAAGTTTGTAAGATCTAAAATGCTCTGAGGATCACTCTTTGATAACGTATCCAAATCCTCTGACTGAGTTAATAAGTTTCTTTTTATATCCAGAATCTATTTTTTTTCTCAGATACCCTATGTATACGTCAACTACTCTGCTGTCTATATCATATGAATATTGCCAAATTCTATTTAAAATCATTTCCCTAGACAAAACTTTTCCTTTATTCATCATTAAATAATGGAGAAGTTTAAATTCATGGGGACTTAACAAAACTTCTTTTCCGTCCCGCTCTACATACACTTTTTGTGTATCAAGCGTTAAACCATCTATAGAAATTTTAGAATTTAAGCTGTCATCTTTTAGCTTTACTTTTACGCGCGCCACTAACTCCTCCAACTCAAAGGGCTTACTTATATAATCATCTGCTCCTAATTTAAAGGCATTCACTACATCTTGGGTATTATTACGTGCGGTAAGGATGATGACAGGAAGATATGAAAATGTTTTTTTTATTTCTTGAAGAACGGACTCCCCTGCAATTTTTGGAAGACCTAAGTCTAAAATTACTAAATCAGGAGTTTGCTTATTTAATAAATTCAAACCCTGTATCCCATCTTCAGCTGTGTCAACTAAATAATTATTCTCAACCAGAATATCTTTTATACAGTCTCTGATTGCTTCGTCATCCTCTACTATTAATATCTTATACATGTTTATATATATCTTGAAAGTGAACTAAGTACCATATCTAATGAAAATGGTTTTTCTAAAAATTCCTGCACAGCAAGCTTTTCTTTATTTTTTACTAAGTTTAAATTTGCTGACATAATAATAATAGGAAGCGTATCAGAGTAAGATCTCACTGATTGTATCACTTCTGGCGTATTTTCTCCTGGCAAGAAATAATCCAATAATACACCATCGGGTTTTCTTTCTTCCAGATCTTGAATTGCAGATTTGGCTTTTGTAAAAAGTTCCACATCATAATAAGAATCTAAAATGTCTTTAAGTGACTGACCTATTGCCTCATCATCATCTATGATGAATAGGTTTTTCTTGTTCTTCACGTATATATTCTATTGTTAAATTCAATGGTTGATGTAAGACTCTTGTAAGAATAGTGCAAGAATTAGACCTACCTTCCCGCACTCGTTGTATAATACAACTTAATATGCCAATAGAAAGCAAACTCTCTATTGCTAAAACTGCAGCATACTTTGAAGCTTTTATAATTCCTTTTGCAATTTTAGGTCCAGTTCTCTTTGTCTTTCCTGATTATCTTCGTCCGGTTTCAAGCATACTTTTTGTGGGAGGAATTGTATTAAGTGCATGGTATTTTGGATTTAAACCCGGCGTTATCACTACAGTTTTATCAGCCTTTCTCTCCGCTATTTTTTTTGTTCAGCCCTACCAGCTCTATGCACTTCTCACAGTACCTGGTGTACTAAAAATAACCCTATTTCTTATTGTGGGAATTATCATAAATTACGCTATAGACAGCAGAACAGAAAAGTCAAAGATTCTAGAATACAAGCAGTTAAATAGTAACCTCAAAAAAACAATTACAGAACTTGAGATCCAAAATGAGAAAGCCCAAAAAGAAATTAATTCTCGAGATGAATTTTTATCTATTGCGTCCCATGAGCTAAAGACACCTCTTACTTCTATGCTCTTACAGACTCAACATGCCATTCATAATATTAAAAATGTTTCTTTGGCAAATTTTTCCATTGACAGTCTTTTGAGAATTTTAGAAAACGCAGAAAACCAGACTAAAAGATTATCACGTATGATAAATGACCTTTTGAATATTTCTCTTATCACCACTGGAAATATGCAGCTTGAGTATGAAAACGTAGATTTAAACATATTAGTAGCAAGCGTTATCCATGAGTTTACACCCAAAATCACAAAAGACGGCTATAAGGTGCAGCTTTTTGAAAGAGAACACATACAGTCTTCCTGGGATAAAATTAGAATTGAGCAAGCATTTTCTAATCTTATCTCAAACGCTTTAAAATACGGGAATGGAAAACCCATAATCGTAACTATAAAGAAACATAGAAACTCAGCTCTTATTGAAGTTGAAGACCAAGGTATCGGAATTTCTCATGATAAACAAAAGTCCATTTTTGATCTTTTTGAACGGGGGAATAATATAAATAAAAATAATGAAGACCAAAAAGGACTTGGGGTAGGTCTTTTTATTACTCGTCAAATCGTAGAAGCGCATAATGGATCTATTAAGGTTGAAAGTACTCATGCAAAAGGATCAAAATTTATTATTCAGCTTCCCATAAATCCACTTAAAAAAGGGCAAAAAGAGATAACTCCACCTGAAAAAAAGAATTAAAAAATATCTTTGTTTTCTTCTAGATTATTTTGAAGTATACTATACTCAAATTACACTTGTTTGCAAAAGTTTTATGGGTATTTTGAGTGCATAGACGGCTTACAAGAGTTGTACGCTTAAAAAAACGAATATCACCATGCAATTAAATAAACTTTCAGAAGAAGAAGCACACGTTATACTAGAGAAAGGAACAGAGCACCCATTCACCGGTGAGTATGATGACTTCTATAAAGACGGTGTTTTTATTTGCAGGCAATGCAATACTCCGCTTTTTTCAAGCCAAAGTAAATTTGATGCAGGGTGCGGGTGGCCCGCTTTTGATGATAATTTTCCTGATGCAGTTGACCGTTTGCCAGATGAGGATGGAAGACGCACAGAAATTCAGTGTGCAAAATGCCATGGCCACCTCGGACACGTCTTTGAAGGTGAGAAAATGACTGAAAAAGATACCAGACACTGCGTGAATTCACTCTCTATTAGATTTGTGCCAAAAGATCAACTGAAAGATTTTGGAATTGAAGAAAGTTAGACAACAGGCCGCAGAAAATATTGAGAAGCAGATGCGGTACATCTTAAATCTACATCAGGAAAATTTGCTTCATCTACTAACCCTACAGATTTATTTGTAACTCCCCTTCCATCAACTCTTACAACAGCTTGACCAGAAAACCCTTTACAAACT
The DNA here is from genome assembly GCA_964542125.1 of uncultured Gammaproteobacteria bacterium. Classification (GTDB taxonomy): domain Bacteria; phylum Patescibacteriota; class Microgenomatia; order Levybacterales; family GWA1-39-11; genus JAGORM01. The sequence continues at coordinate 4,950 of CAZITH010000036.1, forward strand.
GTACCCTCTTTAGGCGTACATAGTATTAAATTATTTGCTGAGTCATACCCTTCATAAACCATCTCAAGCTTGCCATTTAGGCCTGGTGTTGCTAAAGTGTCACCCTCACTAAGACCTTTGTAGGAAAATGCCTCAAGCGGAATAACTGCACCCATATCAATTTGTCCTTTTACAAAAGCATTCAAATCATCAGGTAATGAAATATCTACAATTCCATCAGGATCAGAAAAATCTCCTGCTATTCTTCCTGCTTCTATTAAAAATCTATTTGAACCTGTGGGTGGTAGGACACTTAGGCTGGTATTTCTTTGAGAAATTCCTTCTGGCAAAACTATATGCCCTACGCTTTTTAAATCTAGCCTCCCATTAGAATCCTTAAAAAGGCTTCCATGCCCAGAAACTATCCTTGATGCACCATTTAAAATATTTAGTTGCAGCTGAAAACTTGCTGCGTTGAAAATTGCATCCTGCTCCCATCCTGGCTGGACTTCTTGAGTTGCTGCAGCCGGAGAAAAAACAGTGTTATTTCTCCCCCCCCTTTGCCTGTCACAAGACCCAAAGACCCCGCCGGCTAAGAAGGCTCCGGCAAGTTTCAGAGAATCACGCCTTGATATTCCTCCAAATCTTCTTTCCATTCCGGAAATTATAGTGAAATTAATAAAAAACTGCAATTATAGGACAGATTTCCACAAAAAACGCCCTCACAAAACAGTAAGAGCGTTTTTATATGCCTTCAAATATTATGGAGTTTGTGTAGTAGTTTTAGAGTTACCCTTCCACATACCAAATCCTTTGTGGCCCATACCTCTTCCCATCATTGGTCCTCCAAATGGCTCAATGAGCTTGATATCTATCTTCTGAGAATCAGCCCATGCTTTTAAGTCTTTCTGGAAAGACTCCATGTCAGCTTTTCTCTGTTCTAAAGTTTCCTGAGTATTTTGTCCTAACTTATATTTATCCTTTAAGCTTTTTAGCTCATTGATAATTGCTGTCTCTTGCTCAGAAGTAATCTTTCCTTGAGATACTAAATCATCAAGTCTTTTTTTCTCTCGGTCCTGTCTATTTTGCATCATTTTACTTTTTTGCTGAGTTTTGTATTCATTTACTACGGTTTGAACCTGTGTTTTCTCAAGTCCCAATTTTTGAGCAATGAAATCCACAAATCCTGAGAAGAAATTTCCCCCGCCTCCTGAGGTCCCCTGAGCGTATGCCGGAGCTGTCACAAAAAGTGCTGAAGAAGTTAAAGATAGTAATGAAAGAATTGTAAAGAGTTTATGTTTTATAAAAATCACCTCCAATCATTTTTTCGTCAAATTAAATATAATAGAAAAAAATGATTGACTCTGAGGCCCGAGGGCCGAAGAGCAACCTCTCCTTGAATAAAATAAGGAAAAAAGAATGATCCTGAGCCCCGTGGGGCGAAGGACTACCTCGAAAGCTTAAGGGACCCTGAAGGCCGAGACCTGAAGGGTTACCTACTTTTTATTTTTGACCAAACTTGAATCATCTTGCTTGCTTGAGTCCCGAAGGACAAAAAACAGCTTTTATTTGTACAGCTTGTATCATAAAAACTTTTTCTGAAAAAATGCTTAGAGACTTCTACTTGTCAAACCTCTTAAAATATGTGTAAACTGTATATCCTAACGCTTGTATGGATGATAAACTGCTATCTGAACTTAAAGAGTTACTAAAAGGAGACGTTGTAACAGATGACTCCACTCTCACAGAATATTCGCATGACGCATCTCTTTTTGAAGTAAGACCTCAAGTAGTGGTATTTCCAAAAGATGAAAAGGACGTAGAAAATTTAGTATCCTTTGTTTCAAAAAATAAAAAAGACCACCCTCATTTGTCTCTTACAGGACGCTCGGGCGGAACAGACATGAGCGGCGGCTCTATAAATGATTCTATAACTGTTGCCTTTGGAAAGTATTTTAACGCAAAACCTACCATTAAAGACCGTACTGCAACCACCCAGCCGGGCGTGTACTATAGAGACTTTGAGAAAGAAACTGTAAGGGAAGGGCTTATTTTCCCTTCTTATCCTGCCTCTCGTGAAATTTGTGCCATGGGAGGAATTGTTAACAATAACTCTGGAGGAGAAAAATCACTTCAGTATGGAAAAACTGAAAAGTATGTAAAAAGTGTAAAGGTAGTTTTACGTGACGGAAAAACCTATGAATTTAAGAAATTAACTCGTTCCCAGCTTGAGAAGAAAATGGAGCAGGATGATTTAGAAGGACACATTTATAAAAAAATGTACAAACTTATCACCTCTCACTATGATGAAATTATGGAGGCAAAGCCTAAAGTCAGTAAAAACTCTGCAGGGTATTTTTTATGGAATGTATATGATAAAGAAGAAGACACATTTGATTTGACCAAATTGTGGGTAGGCGCACAGGGAACTTTGGGAATGCTTTTAGAAGCAGAAATTGATTTGGTACCTATTCATATGCACAGGGAAATGATGATTTTATTTCTCCACGACCTCAGCCACTTGGGGGAAATTATCTCTAAAGTTCTTGCCTTAAATCCTGAAAGTTTTGAGTCGTATGATGATAATACCTTAAAGCTTGCACTAAAATTCTTTCCAGAGTTTGCAAAGAAACTAGGAGCTAAAGGAATTGTTGGGACTGGAATCGCATTTTTGCCTGAGTTTCTTATGGTCGCTCGCGGCGGCCTTCCTAAATTAGTTTTACAAGTGGACTTTACCGGAAATGACCCGGGAGAATTAAAGCAAAAAATTGCAGACCTTAACAAAAGCCTTGCTCCACTTCATCCTAAAACCAGAATTGCTATAGAAAATCAGGAACAAAAATACTGGCTTATAAGACGTGAGAGTTTTAATTTACTTAGGCAAAAAATTAAAAATAAGCACACTGCTCCATTCATAGATGACTTTGTCATAAATCCACAGCATATTGCAGAAGTTGTGCCGCAAGTTATTAACATCATTAGAAAGCATAAAGATTTTATCTTTACCGTTGCAGGGCATGTAGGGGATGGAAACTTCCATATTATTCCGCTTGTTGATATCACAAAACCCAGCGTAAGACGCGCAATTCCAGAGATTTCTGAAGAGGTTTATAAGTTAGTCATAAAATACAAAGGCTCTATTACAGGAGAACATAATGACGGACTCATTAGAAGCCCATATCTTAAGGAAATGTACGGAGAAAAAATCTATGAGTTATTTGAGGAAACTAAAAACATCTTTGATCCAGAAAATATTTTTAATCCGAGAAAAAAAGTTGGGACCACACTCTCGTATGCCATGGACCATCTCAGGCGACAGTGGTAAATTCTTGATTAAAATCCTTGACAAACGGTTTACTTGCGTGGAATACTTAATATATGGCTGCCCAAGAATCTACACAAATTCCAGAACCCAAGCTTGCAAGACTTTTCTTTGCAGATACCAGACTCTCATTCATATGGCTTATTATTAGACTCTACATAGGATATGACTGGATTATGGCTGGATGGGCTAAAGTAACGAATCCTATGTGGTTTGGTCCTACCGCAGGCGGACCCATATCCGGATTTTTAATGGGGGCTCTCAAAAAAACAGCAGGAGCACATCCTGACGTTAACGGGTGGTATGCAGAGTTTTTAAAAACTGCAGTTATTCCAAACGCTGCAATGTTTTCTAATATGGTTGCTATTGGAGAACTTTTAGTAGGAATTGCGCTTATTTTAGGGGTATTTACCGGAATAGCTGCATTTTTTGGGGCATTTATGAACATGAATTACTTATTTGCCGGAACCGTAAGCACAAATCCTCTCATGTTCCTGCTTCAGTTGTTTTTAATTCTTGCTTGGCGTGTTGCAGGGTTTTATGGATTAGACCGTTTTGTATTGCCTTACCTAGGAACTCCCTGGAGTAAAGGAAAAATATTCAAGAAAAAAAGTTAACCTCTCCCCCCCTTTTTCCAAGGTGCAGCAGAAATCATAGGCCCATACAGATCTTCTTCAGGTTTAATTATTAATGAATTAAGCTCTTCTTGTGAAGGGTCTTGATCCACAAACTCTACAAATTGCACATCTGTAATAATACCTAGTGGAGTCTGCTCTGCTCCTTCTCCCATAACCACTCCCGCACTGGCTGCTAAACCGTTTAATATTCCTACTTTTGAATATTTAAAATGTTTTCCAAATACATCTGGTGTTCCAGTTAAATCCTTTAAGGGTTTAAATCCGCTATACGCTATTTCTCCTGCTATTAAACCCCATCTTAAAGGCAAAGCTGCCATATCTGTGACTATTATTCCCAAATGTTTCACTTGAAATTTTTGCCTTAGGTAAGAGCGTATTGAATTAGTTACGTCTTGAATATTTTCCGGCCATAAGATGTGGTAACCATTTCCATTTGATTCATCTACTCCGGAGGAATAAGTCAGATGATTATTGTTTATAGTTATGTAAAGTTTATGCTTATGATGTTCATTTGGAATATACTCCTGTGCTTCGTTTCTTATAAAAGCGTCCAGCTCTTCTGGGGAAATTTTAGCTGCTCTTCCCTGAGTTATTGCAATTATTTTAGATGCTATTACTACCACAGATTTTTCTTCAAGGTTTTTGATATACGTATCAAGTATCTTTACAATATCTTTATCCTCCAGGGTAATTTTATGAGTTTTTATAGCAGAAACTATCATGAATTTGCAGATTATTTTCTAGAACCCTTCAGCCAAGAAACCCCTAAATATACAAAGGGAGTTTCAATTACAGACATAAAACATTTTACCGCCCAGTACGGAAGAATTAAACTCCAAAGAAAAATAAGATTGCTATCAAAAGATTTATCTAACGCATAAAATGCCAAAGACATAAATACAACTGTATCCATAAACTCAGAAGCAAAATTAGATACATTATTTCTCAGCCACAAATTTTTCTTTCCTAACTTTTTTCTTAGTTTTACAAATACAAAAAGGTCAGTTGCTTCTGAAACTATAAACGCTATTAAAGATGCCGCAGAAATTCTTGCTGAAAGCGTAAATATCTCTCTATATGCGCTTTCGTGCATCTTAAACCTGTAAGATGGTGGAAGGCTTGTTGCTATAACTGAAAAAAGGAATATGAGAAGCACTACTAATAACCCTGACCTTACTATGCTTTTTGCACGTTCTATCCCATGCACCTCTATAATAACGTCATTAATGGTATAAATCAGTGGAAGAATAAGTATAGCT
>CAZITH010000037.1:0-9773 GCA_964542125.1 uncultured Gammaproteobacteria bacterium
AACTATTTAGAGGTAAAAATAGATCCCTCATTTAAAAATCTTCACTTACCTCCCGCCAGAAGCTCAATTTTTAGAGGTATAAAAGACATAACTATAATAGATAGCACCTACAACGCAAACCTTTCATCTATGACAGCAATTTTGCATATGTTTAAACTTTTTCCAGCAAAAAAGAAATGGGCGGTTATAGGAGATATGCTAGAGCAGGGAGTAAACGAACAAGAAGAACACCAGAAACTTGCAAAGCTATTACTGGGCTTAGAGCTAGAAAGGATAGTTTTTCTGGGGCCAAGGGTTAAAAAATTTACGTATCCCATTCTCCAGGAAGAGTATGGTGAAAAAATTCCTATGGTAGCATATGAAAGCCCTAAAGAAGTTTTAGTGTATCTTCAAAAACATCTAAAAGGGCGCGAGACAATTTTATTTAAAGGAGCAAGATTCTTAGAAGGTGTTATAGAGAACTTATTATTAGACAGAAAAGAAAAAACTTTACTTGCAAGGCGTGAGAAGGTGTGGGACAGAAGAAGAAAAAAATGGGGACTGTAAAAAAACTCAAAATTCAAAGCTCAAAGTTCAAAATTCGAAAATCAAAATTCGAAACTCAAACTCCAAAGCGCAAAACTCAAATCTACATACTGCATGGGTGGACATACACCACAGAAAAATGGAACCCGTTTTTAGATGAACTTAAGAAAAAAAATATAGACTTCGAATTTCTAAAAATCCCAGGGCTTACTGCACCCATAGAAAAAGTCTGGTATATGTCTGACTACACAGCCTGGCTTAAGGATAAAATTATCAGTGAACCAGTTGCTCTTTTGGGGCACTCAAACGGAGGAAGAATTGCACTGGCGTTTACAAATGCGTATCCAGAAAAAGTCTCGCAATTATTTTTACTAGACAGCGCGGGTCTTATCCACAATGACATATTTTCAAAATCAAAACGAGCTGTATTTAAATCTGCTGCAAAAATTGGAAAGGCTTTTTTAAACTCTGAAAAAGCAAAAAAAATACTCTACAGACTAGCAAGAGAAGAAGACTACAAAAATGCCCCGCCTATTATGAAAAAGACTATGGAAAATTTGATATCACTCAACATTCAGCCTATACTTAAAGACATTAAAACTCCTACGGTAATTATCTGGGGTAAAAATGATAAAGTCACCCCTTTTTCTGATTCAGCTATTTTTAAACGTGAACTCCCACACTCAAAATTATTTCTCATAGAAAGTGCTAGGCACTCCCCTATGTTTACCCATGTAAAAGAAGTGGTAAAAATAGTATCAGAAAACTTGTTATGATTTTTAACTCTTTAGGCTCAAATTATAATGCTACATATGTTCTGCGTTCACTTTTCAAACAGGATAAAGGTGCCAGAAAATCTCTTGAGTTATATCTGGAAAGTAAATATAAAGGAAAAGCACAACTTGTATATAAAGGACGGCAAGGAATAACGGTTGCGCTTGAATGCTTAAATCTTCCAGCAAACTCAGAGGTAGGAATTGCAGCTTTCACCTGTGTAGCAGTCGTTGATGCTATAAAAAGCGCGGGACTTACACCTCTATTTTTAGATATTAACAAAGATACTCTTAACTTTACTGCGCAAACTCTTAAAGATAGCTTAAAGAAAAGTAAAGTTCGAGTAGTAATTGTTCAAAACACTTTAGGATATGCGTGTGACATTGAAAAAATCTTTAAGATCTGTAAGGAAAAAAATCTAATTCTTATTGAGGACCTTGCACACTCCATAGGGACAATATATTCAAACGGACAAGAAGCAGGGACGGTTGGAGATTTTGCCATTTTTTCCTTTGGTCAAGATAAAGCTGTTGACTCTGTGTCTGGTGGGGCAGTTGTTGCCAGAAATACAAAATACACAATACCTACAATTGAAAAAACTGATAAAACAACAACACGAGATAAAATTTATCCGCTTCTTACTTTTGTAATTCGTAAAACATATTTTCTACAACTAGGGAAAGTGATTCATTTTATCTCAAGTATATGTGGTATTCTTTCAAACCCTATGAAACCTGGCACTCAAAAAAATATGAGCGACTGGCACGCAATGCTGGCGCTAAATGAATTTCATGAACTTGAAAAAAATCTCCTACACAGAAGAAAAATTGCTCGGATCTACTCAGAAAACATACATAAAAAAGTACTATCAAAACATGTATGCAGCACTATTGAAAAAGCAACGCATCTAAGATATCCAATTTTTTTTGAGAGGAGAAATGAATTAATAAATGTGCTAAAAAAACATAATGCATATCTTTCTAGTGTTTGGTATAAAAACCCCGTTTCCTCATCCAAAATCTCGGAATCTGAAAAAAGCATATCACCAGAATCAGATTCAGTTATGCTCAGCATACTAAACCTTCCTACTCACATAAACACAACTTTAAAAGATGCACGCAAAATATCAAATATCATAAACGCATACTTAGAAAAATGATTACTTCTCAAAATATACAAGATAAAAAAGTCTGGGAGGAATTTTTAGCAAAACATAGGGAGGCAAATTTTTTACAAAGCTGGTACTGGGGAGAATTTCATAAAAACCTGGGACATACCATAATCAGAACAGGGTTTTACGAAGGCAATAAGCTAAGTGGAGTAATGCTTGCTATAGTAGAAAAGGCAAAACGGGCTAATTACCTAACGGTTCCCGCTGGCCCAATAATTAATTGGGACAGCAAAAAAGAAACAGTCGCATTTAAGAGCGCGGTAGAAAATATAGCACAGGAAAATAACTGTTCATTTATCAGGGTAAGGCCGCAGTTAGGAAAAAGTGCTTCAAGTATTGAGTTATTTAAAAAATTAGGGTTTAGAAATGCCCCTATGCACCTGCATGCACAGCTCACTAACCAGCTGGATATTACAAAATCTGAAGAAGAGTTACTGGCAAATATGAGAAAAGCAACGCGTTATGAAATTAAAAAGGCCCAAAAGACAGGGATAGAAATAAAGGAAAGTGTTAATGAAAAAGATATAAAGAAATTTTATGATCTCCAGGTTCAAACATCAAAAAGGCAGGGATTTGTTCCTTTTTCATACAAATTTTTATCAGAACAGTTTAACGTTTTTGCAAGGTCCGGAAATGCAATTTTATATTCTGCGTATCTTAACAAAAAACTTTTAGCCCAAGCCTTTATTATTTTCTATGGGGATGAAGCAGTGTACCATTATGGTGCATCAACTGAAGAAGGCAGAAAATTTCCAGGATCCTATTTAATTCAATGGAATGCTATTTTAGAAGCCAAAAAAAGAGGAATTAAAACGTATAACTTCTGGGGTGTAGCAAATGATACACATCACAGATTCTATAATTTATCTGTTTTTAAAAGGGGATTTGGCGGAGAAGATTATGAATATCTAGGGGCACAAGACCTGGTTATTAACTGGCCTAAATATTTTATAAACTTCTTTATAGAACATACAAGAAAAAGACTTAGGAAAGTTTAAATTTTCTTGACAGTTTTTTAAAACTAGTATAAAGTGTAAGTATGGTAGATAAAGCATTTTTGAAAGAATTTCTGCTAAAACCTCTTTGCTATGCAGCTGTTTTTCTCTTAGTTCTTTACATTCTTAATACCTTTACTAACTTTAATTTTTCCCTTACTTCCAATTCACAAAATAATTCTTTTGAAGTTACCGGAACTGGAAAAGTAAGTGCTGTTCCTAATGTAGCACAGACCACCTTCAACATTACGGAAAAAGGTAAAACTCAAGAGGAAGCAAAAAACGCAGCAAATGCAAAGCAAAACAGCGCAATAGAGGCACTCACCTCTTTAGGGGTAAAAAAAGAGCATATTAAAACAGATTCATTCTCTGTAAATCCAAATTATGAAGACGTTACAGTGCAGCCGTTATCTGCTGGCACTGGTGCGGTGTCTCCACAATTTATACCAGTACAGCAAAAAGCTCCAAACGGATACGTGGCAAACATTTCAACAACCGTAAAATCGGAAAAGGTTGAGGTTTTAAATCAAGCTATAGATAAATTAACTGCTTTAGGGATAAATGTAGGAGGAGTAACCTATAGTTTTGATGACCAGGAATCTTATAACGCTCAAGCGCGGGTAAAAGCAATAGAAGACGCACGTAAAAAAGCTGATGAGCTGGCAAAAATTGCAGGGTTTAAAGTAGGGAAGTTAATTTCCATTAGAGAGGATCAGGGTGGGGGAGTGTACCCATACGCTGCCATGAAAGCTACTGCACCAGAGTCAAGAAATACCACAACAGACCTTCAACCCGGGGAAAACGAAATCTCAACCTCAATTACCATTACCTATTCTATAAAGTAAACCTTCCCCAGCCTTACACCGGCACGCCTCAGAAGGAAACCTGCGAGAATATTTCTATCTACGATTACCCTGGTGGAATTTCTTGTGAACCTCTTTCAGCTGAGGATTGGTAACATGAGTATGTATCTGCGTAGTAGAAAATATTTTTCAGGAGCGCAGGCGTAGCCGAGCACCGAAAAATATCTTAACGTTTGTTCCCCTGATGGAACTTTTTGTGTACTTCCTTAAGCTGTGGATTTGTAACATGAGTATAAATTTGAGTTGTTGAGATATTTTTATGCCCCAGCATTTCTTGAACACTTCTTAGATCAGCACCATTTGATAATAAATCTGTTGCAAAAGAATGCCTCATAGTGTGTGGAGTTGCTTTCACTGGAATCCGAGAGGCTTTCACATATTTCTCAACTATCCGCTCAACTGAACGCGCGGTTAGTCTCATTTTTTCTCCATCATCTTCTAAAGATGGAGATTTTGCATATCTAATAAATAATGGTTTAAATAAATCCAGACGAGCTTCTAAATATTTTTCTATCCAAAACGCAGCAGAATCTGAAAGAAAAACTATTCGAGCCCTATTTCCTTTTCCAATAACGCCAAACTCACGGGTTTTTAAATTAATAGAATCACGGTTTAATTTCACCAGCTCTGAAACTCTAAGTCCTGTTGAAAATAACATCTCAAGAATTGTCCTATCCCTTAATCCTTTTTCTGAACCTACATCTACAGAGTTAAATAGTTGTCTCAAGTGATCCTGTTCTAAAAACTTCAAAGACCTGGATTCTGCCTTAGGGAGATCAATTTTTTCTGGGGGGAGCGTATTCATATCATTTCTTACTAAATATCTTAAAAATGACCGTAAGGCTATTATGTGGTAACTCTGGGTAATTCTTTTCAAGGTCATACCCTGATCATCAGATAAATTTGATAAGTATACGCGGTATTTTCTCACCATATCCGTAGTAATTCCGGACAAACTTTCTTTTGAGTTTTTCTCATACCAATCCCTAAAGCGCTCCAGGTAAAATCGGTAGTTTCTGATGGTAAGTTTAGAGGAATTCTTCTCAATTTCTAGATATTCTAGAAATTGGTTTATATATTTTTCTAATTCTGAAACCTTTTCCATGGGGCAGAGTAATAACATTATGCGACATAAGCTTAATATTTGTCAAGTGATATGAAGTTAGTTGAAGCTATGAAAATGATACAGTTTGAACTAAAAACTTTTCACGGTGAAGGCTAGTGGATAACATTGTACGACATATTATTTTCCATTTTTCTGTCTTAGTGCATGATAACTTTCTATATGATGTTTGAATCTCTGATAGTGTTCAGGGTTTCCTGGATCAGTAATTACAGTTCCTGATTGTCTGATTCCAATAATAAATCCGTCTGGATACTCAGGTGTTATAGCCTGAATCTGATTTCTTAAAATTTTTTTAACTCCATTTAAAGTAGCCTTAAGTGGAGATACTGATCCACCTTCATAATGTCCCCAACCAGCTATATCTTCAAGGGTTTCATTTTTTACTGGTACTCCAATATTATCAAGCAAAACACCCAGTAAAACTGCACCTTTAGGAGCTACTAATGCGCTTAAATCATTTAATTTGTTTCTTACAATTCTTGTGCTTGGATTAAAATCTATAACCGAATGAGGTTTCTTCTGTACCTCAAATTCATCCGATATTCCGGCTTCCTCCAAGGTTCTAGGAAAACCTCTTTGGTGTGCCGCTTCAAATATATTTAATAAGACTTTTGCAAATTCTCTGTCTTCTGGGTTATTTGCACGCGATGCAATTAACTGTATGTTTGCAGACAACGGCTTATTTTCAGTCATAAACGGCATTATAACACACCTAAATTATAGCCTCAAATATGGCCTCCTAGAATGCGATTCTAGACACTTTTATACCCGGGGAGCACCAAGTATACCTCCTAGTTTTCCAGCGATTTTTCCTAATAAGGTAAAAATTATTATTTTATTATCAGGTCTCCCGAAAAATACCATGACATATAATGTGCGACATAAAAATAGCCAGAAAAATAACAAGCTATACATAGAAGAGAATTAAGTGTTTCTATAAACACAAAGAATAAAAATAAAACAATTTAACTACAAATTTTGTAAGACCTAGGGGAATAAACCCCTCTCCCAGCATGGATGGTTAATGTCGTAAAAGTATTATTGTACGACATAATTATCTATTCATTCCTAGGAAAGAGTAACAAGGGGAAAATGTATTTGAAATTTATATCTGAATATGGTGATAGAATTGAGAATAATCGCATATGAGCCTGACTAGCCACTCCTCCGGGTAGCCTCAAAACAGCCTCCCCGAAGGCATTAGCAGACTTGTGAAAAGTCTGATTCCACAGGTATTATGATGGGAAAAAGGTCGCACAGCTCTTTTTTTTAGAGTACTAAAAAAAATGAGTAAAGAAAGTGTTGATTATTCAGTCTTTTTTAATGTTTTTAAGGCTAAAAGTTAACAATTCTACTCTAGAGAAGTGCAGCAAAAGAAAAGGGTTTCGTATTTTTTTCGGTTTTAATGGTCTTGTGCTCGTATAGCCTTGTACCGAGCAATAAATACACCTTCAGAGCCTACCCTGATAGGGCTGTGAAAAGTCTTCCTGCTTTAGGTCTATAATTCTGAGGCTAATTTGAGGCTGGTGAAAAGTTATTTGTTGAGGCTAAAGTTATCCACAAAAATAATTATGGGATATTATTATAGGACGTACAGAACGTATATCAAACTATATCATTTGAGGCCAAAAAAACACATAATACTCCTCTATTCTCTCTTTCCTTTTAAGTTTTTTCTAAACAAAAAAATATAATTTGAATTCAAATTATAATTTATGCGCCCCACTTAGAAAAAATCACTAAAAATATGATGGATAAGACCCCTACCCAGACATACTCCCACAGGATGCCCTTAAAGAGCCTGCGCTCCATCCAGATATGAGATAAACCCGAATATGTATAGAAAATTCCAGTGAGAAAAATTGCATAAATGGCTGGTGTTACAGGCCAAAGTGATAAAACACATGCAAGTTCTGTAATCATAAGGGCTATTGCCCCTGAAAAAATGGAGACCTCCCTGCTCCCTTGATTTCTATCTTCTACATAAGACCATAAAAATTGTGTTGCCATTAAATATGAAAGCGCTCCAGAAAGAAAAGGCGTAATAAACAAAGGCAGCCTTAATGAAAACACTATGTTAAACATGAAAAACAGAACAAAAATGGTAATAAGAAAAGAGACAATACGCGCGCTTCTTAAAAGATTAATAGTCCTCAGGGAAGAAATGGCAAAAATATTTTCTGTTAAAAATAGCGAGTACATTCCAAACGCATATATTCCCGTAAGAATAAGTTTTGTCAAAAATCTGGATGGAACAAGTGAGTAAAACAGTGTAAATGAAAGTGTATAAAAAAACGGGAGAATAAAAATGGGTAAAGCTGATCTTTTTCTTGCAATATCATCTTTAAGAATTAAGTAAAGAAATATTAAAGTTAATACCGCAAGAGAAACTCCAAAAATGATAACAACTTTTCCACTTGCGTATTCTGTTAGAAACAAGCAGATGGACAGAAAGAAAACACAGAAAACAAATTTGCCGCGTTTACTAATATTAAATCCGGAGGTGATTTTTTTTGTGAGATTTTTCATGCTTTAGTAATTTTCTTCTTTTTCACACTCTTCTCTTTTACTACGGTTTTCCCAATAGTTTTCCAGGCATGATGAATTGCAATAGCTAAACCATCTGCTGCGTCATCAAAGGCTTTGTCTTTTGCAGAGAATTTGAGTGTCCTCTTGTTTTTACTCAGTAACCTTCTTACCACTTCCTGCATTACTTTTTTTTCTGTCTTCCCGCTTCCTGAAACTAAATGTTTTACCGCAATACTGGTATATTCAAAAAAGGGAATTTTCTCCTGTGCACACGCTAAAAGCATCACTCCCCTAGCCTGACTTACTGACATGGCAGTCCGTGAGTTAATACCAAAGAAAATTTGCTCTACAACCATACAGTCCGGCTTATATGTTTTTAAAATATTTTGAAGCTCTGAATATAACACTGAGAGGCGTAAATGCATGGGGTCATCTTGCGAGGTTACGACACATCCATGTGCAACATAGGTGACTTTTTCTTCTCCTTCATGGGTTATTATTCCCCAACCTGTTCTTCCTGTTCCGGGGTCAATTCCTAGAATCTGCATTTTTATCTTTTTTACGCAAAATTTGCAAAAACATTTTGCACGTCGCCTAATTCCTCTAATTTCTCAATAATTCCTGTTATTTTCTCTTTAGTTCCTTCGTCCACAGGTACTACATTTAGTGGTTTGTATACTAGCTCTGCACTAGAAACCTTTATACCCTGCTCTTCAAGCATTTTTTTAGCCTCATATAACTTAGAGGGGTCTACGTAAAATACAGCGTCAGTCCCTTCCTCTAGAAAATCTTCACTACCTATGGCAATAGCTAGTTCAAAAATCTCATCTGAAGTTTTTCCTGAGGTTTCCACTGCAATTTCCCCTACTCTGTTAAATAAATACGAGACTGAACCTTGGTTTCCCATAGTCCCGCCATTTTTTTCTAAAGTATTTTTAACCTCAGAAACAGTCCTTTGCTTATTGTCAGTTACTGCCTCTATCATAAGTGCTGCACCCCCAGGGGCAAACCCTTCGTAAAGGGCTTCATGAAGGTCCCCGGAATCCATTCCTCCTTTTGCTTTCTGAATTGCCCGCTCAATGTTTTCCTTGGGCATGTTAAAAGAACGGGCACGGTCTACTGCAAGCCTCAGTTTAAAGTTAAATTCCGGATCAGTTACTCCGCCACCCTGTTTTACCGCAATGACAATTGCCATGGCAAGTTTTGTAAATTGCTGGCCGCGCTTTGCATCAGCTACGCCCTTCTGTCTTTTGATAGTTGACCATTTAGAATGTCCGCTCATATAATGTGAAAGAATCGACCTCCAATTATACTTCTTTTTTCTTGACATTTTCAAGGAAAAGAACTAAAATATCTCAATATTTCCCACCACATGACAACCCTTCTTAAGAGACTCGCCATAGATTCAGCCCTCTCAAATAACTGGGAGCAAGCTGAAGAAATTAACCTTCAGCTTATTGAACAAAATCCTGAGGATATTGATAGCTTAAATAGGCTCGGTTTTGCGCTTATGAAATTGGGCAAGTATAATAAGGCAAAAGATGCATACAAGAAAGTAATTGAAATAGATAAAACAAACCCTATTGCTGTTAAAAATCTAAAAAGGCTCGAAACTGTTTCCAAAAATAAAAAGTCCGATGGAAAAACTCAAAGCCAGCTTCTCACCTCTATTTCTGGAGTTTTTATAGAAGAAGCTGGAAAAACAAAAACTGTTGAGTTAAAAAATACGGCTGATAAAAAAATGCTTTCCATGTTAGAACCTGGAGATCCAGTTTCTATGGTTATAAAAC
>CAZITH010000038.1:0-9758 GCA_964542125.1 uncultured Gammaproteobacteria bacterium
ATAGTCCAGATAAATACGGGTTGTCTTTAACATTAGGCGGAGGAGAAGTGACCATGTTAAATCTAACAGAGGCGTTTGGTGTGTTTGCAAATGGCGGGTATAGGATTAAATTGAACCCCATTCTAAAAGTTACTGATTCATCCGGAAAAGTTTTAGAAAGCTATTCTCCGCCTTCAAGCCCAATATTTGGAGAAAAAGCTCTGGCTCCTGGAGTTTCTTTTATTATCTCGCATATGCTTCTTGACAATAACGCTCGATTAATAGAGTTTGGAGGATCTTCTCCTCTTAGAATTAATAATTATCCTATTTCAGTTAAAACCGGTACTACAAATGATTTTAGAGATAACTGGACCATAGGATACACTGCTAAAAATGTGGTTGCAGTTTGGGTTGGGAATAATAATAACACCGTGATGCAGGGAATAGTTTCTGGTATAACGGGAGCTGCTCCTATTTGGCATACTATTATGTCACATTTAGTAGAAAAAGCTCCGCCTGCCTGGCCAATTCAGCCGGATAACGTAATAGGAAGAGTGGTATGTTCCGACTCAGGACTTATTCCACAGCCAGATGGATCTCCAGATAGATGTCCTACCAGATACGAGTACTTTATAAAAGGTACAGAACCAAAGCAGGTGGACCCTGGAAAACAAAAAGTTTTTGTAGATAAGGATACACACGATTTTCCACCAAAAGGTAAAACTGACAACTTAATAGAGGAAGACCATAGGATAGTTACAGATCCCACAGGAGACAGGTATTGCGTTGACTGTCCACATCCAACCCCAAGCCCCTCACCTACACCTTAAGACATTCATTTCCTTTAGAAACAGAAGACTTAAAAATTTTACGAATAGGTAAAATCCGTCAAATTTGCGCTTATGGCTAATTTATAGAAATTTTTTAGAAGGAAAGAAAAGCTTATAAATCAATAAAAATATGTTGTTTTTTTCCACACCATAACTAATAAACGTGTTTATTAGTTGAGAAAACAGAATCTGTTGTAAAAAAACTTGAGAAAGCAGTTTAGAATAGTCTAGAATTTAGAAACTTCTTAAAACATATCTGGAAAATAAAAGTTTTTCTTTTTAACTGTGTTCTTGGCTTAATAAACCTATGCATATGATACATGCATGCATACATATTTAGCCTTAATGTATATGGTTTTAGCAAATATACTGAGTTACTGACATACCTATATACTTAGGCTAAAACAAGGCAGCACCTTAAGAGGTTACGCGGTGTTTTTAACCTTTGGAAATTTGTAGAAATGCTGCACAGAGAAAGAAAATGAAAGAATAAACGTAATTAAAAGAAGCCCTTGCTGTGTGGTTATGAAGTAATGATCAAAGAGTCCTTGAATAATACTTGCTAAAAAAAGAATTAAAAATACAACTCTTAAGTCAAATACTTGTACGTTAAAATTTGCTTTCATAAGCTTCCTAAAAACAAAAATAGTAAAATACACGAATATCAAAAGGCCTACTATACCAGTCTCAGTGGCAATAAGTAGAAAAATATTGTGAACGGGTTGCAAATATGAGCCTGATAGTGTTCTTTGAAATTGTGCTTCATGAAAATAAAAATTATGAAGTCCAACACCAAACATTATGTTTTGTGAAAGTATTTTAAGACTTATGAAAATTAAATCTGCCCTGGGTATAATACTGGCAGACAGCAGCTGAAAGTTAAAAAATCTTTGAGAGAAGTAGAAAGTGTATAAAAGAAGCATAAAAAATGACGCTACAAGAAGAGCTAGCCACATCCTCAACTTTTTTCTATTTTCTTTCAGCGGTAAAAATATATATGCATAAAAAAGAAAAACACAGTTTATGAAAATTACAATTCTTGAAAGCGTTAAGAATAAAATTATCTGAAAGAATATAAAAAGAATTAAAAATAAGGCTCGGGTAAGTTTATGTGTTGAATTATGAGAAACATAGGTAGAAAAAACAGATGCAGTAAAAAGGTAAAAAGCAAAGACATTAGGATGGGGAAACGTGGCATACGGGCGCACTAAAACCCCAGAGCCTGTATCTACAACCGCTTGACCAATACTAACTGGAGTAAAGTAGCGTTCTCCTAAAAAATACCACAAGCCATTTACTGAGCGCTGCATAGTAAATTCTAAGCTTCCTAAAAAAGCTTCAATACATGCGCTTGTACAAAATACAGAAAAGAAAAGTTGAAGGTCCTTTTTTTTAAATTGAGACACAATATATAATCCTAAGAAAATAAATTCAGCAAACTTAATGTATGCTAATAAAATCGCTTCTGGAGATTTTGCATAGAAGAGGGGAATAAGTATTGTTATAAGAAAGACAATAAAAAATTTGTGTGAAAGAAATTTTTTTGTAGCATGAGAATAGAGGGTAGGCTTCAAACTAAAAAAAGATAAAAGAAGAATAAGAACATCTGTAGCGTAGAAAGTAGGGGAGAGGTAGTCAAGTCTTATCCCGTCTACAAACGCAAACGCAGGCCAAAAATGTGGACCAAATTGCTGCGGGAGAAAGAATACAATGAGTAAGAAAAGGAGTCTAGAAACTCTTTGAGGGGTTAATTTGATGAGAAGTCTCACTTCTTTTTGATAATCAAAACTCTATCTCTATCTTCGCCCATTGACTCTGTGGTTACTTCTGAATCTTCTGCAAGGCTCATATGAACCAGTCTTCTTTCCCAAGGCTTAAGCCCTCTTACTGTTTTTTCAACACCTGTTGAAATGACTTCTTCCTTGAGGCGGGAAGCAAGATCAGTAAGATATGATTCTCTTTCTTCTCTGTAGCCGCCAATTTCTATATAAAGTCTTTTCCCCTCAGGAAGGTCTTTTCCAGCAAGAATATAAAGAATGTACTCTAAAGAAGAGAGAGTATTGCCGTGCTTTCCAATAAGAAGTGCGTTATTGTCTCCAGCGTCAATTGCTACAGTAAATGCTTCATCTCCTTCAGATACATCAATCTTTGCATCTACCTCAAGAAGCTTGAATAGTTTCTCGATTTTTTCCTGAATTAATTTAAGGTTGTTTTCTTCTGCCATGTAAGTTTACTTTTTTGAACCAGTGTTGTGCTCCGCCAGGTCCAATTAAAAGATACTGCTGAAGTATACCAAAAATATTAGACGCATTCCAGTATAGAGATAATCCTATGGCAAAATTAAAAGATGAGATAGCTATTATGATAGGGAACAGATATAAGCTTTGTTGTTGAAAAGCAGTTTGGAAGTCATCTTGTTTTCCAGGTGTTTTTACTGGTGCATCATCCGGATGAGGAAGCATCATTTTTGCAAGTAAAAATTGTATAACCCCAGTGGATACAGGAACTAGCGCAAGCAAAGGAAATTTACTGAAGTGCTCTGAAACCTTCCATCCTAAAGGAAGTCCAAAGAAAGTAGTGTCCCATACCCCATGAATCTTTAGCCAGGGAAAGTACAACACATTATTTATCTGTTTTATGGCATCAGCTGGATGGGAAGCGGCAACAGCATGAAATAATACTTGATACAAACAGATGAAGATTATTAACTGAAGCACCATGGGAAGACACCCTGAGGCTGGATTAATTCCATGTTCTTTGTAAATTCTCATCATTTCCTCCTGCTGCTTTTTCTTGTCATCTTTATGTTTTTCTTTCATTGCTGCAATATGAGGAGCAGCTTTCTGCATCTTGTAAGCGGATTTTATTTGTTTAGAGGTAATGGGGTATAAAACTATTCTTATAAGCAAAGTGAGCATAATAATTGCGAATGCTAGGGGATAGGGAATGTGCAAAAACACAAGAAGCTGGTAGATTCCTATAAGTAAATTTGTTATTGGGTTAAGAAAAAAAGTGCCAAATAAAAGTCCTATATTCATGCGTGTATTTTAGAAATTGTAAATTTCAATTCACTTATTATACCGGATTTTGTGTATTCTTGGAAGTTGCGTCTTAGAAAAAAAACCATATCCATAGAAAGAGTAGTTGTTTTTAAGATTTTTTGAAGCTCTGTTATAAATAAGCGTTTAATTTTATTCCTTTGTGTTGCTTTTTTGGAAACACTTTTTGAAACAACTACAGCATAGGTAGGCGTATCAGTTTTTTGAAATCTTAACACGTAAAGCGGGGTTACAAATTTATTCTTGGGAACACCTTTTCCAAAGGAGAATCTTTGCGTTTTTTTAAACATGAAGAGTTAGAGAGAAGGAGCAAGTCTTTTTCTGCCTTTTTGTCTTCTTCTCTTTAAAACATTTCTGCCGTTGTGTGTTTTAGTTTTAGATAAAAACCCGTGTTTTCTAATTCCCTTAACTTTCTTGTGTTTTATTTTTCTTTCAGACATGAGTGTATTGTACCAAAATATGAATCCTTTGACAACATTTTTCTACTTCCCCCTTTTATTTGAAAATGTTTTTTGATACGCTAGATATATGATTCGTGTTGCCATTAACGGATACGGAAGAATAGGACGCGTTGCTCATAGAATTATTATTGAGAAGCACTCTGATGAAATAGAGGTTGTTGGGATTAATGCTGGATCCTCAACTGATATGGAGGGATGGAAGAACTTATTAAAATATGACACTGTTTATCATACGCTTCAGTCACATTCTCTTTTTATACAAAAACCAGAAGAGGTAGCTGTTAAAACTTCACTTCCTGCTATTGGAGCATTGGTTGTTGACGATAAGGTTATCCCATTTTATTCAGAGAAGGATCCTAGTAAACTTCCCTGGAAAGACTTGAATGTTGATGTAGTAATAGAGTCCACTGGGCATTTTACAACTCCAGACAAAATGAAACTTCACGTAGATGCCGGAGCAAAATCTGTTATTTTGTCAGCTCCTTTTAAAGATGAAGGGGCAGCATCTACGTATGTTTTGGGAGTGAACCTTTCATCTGACAAAACAGATTCTTTGGAAAACGTTATCAGTAACGCTTCATGCACTACTAATTGTATTGCGCCGGTTGCCGCAATTATAGAAGATACGTTTGGAATAGAAAAAGCTATGATGACAACAATTCATGGATATACATCAGACCAGAAATTACATGATGGTGGGCATAAAGATTACAGAAGGGCACGTGCAGCAGCACTTAATATAATCCCTACTTCAACTGGAGCAACCAAGGCTGCAGCAAAAGCGATTCCTCAGCTTCAGGGGATTTTTGATGGGCTAGCCGTAAGAGTTCCTGTTCCCGTTGGATCTTTATCAGATTTTACGTTTCTTTTAAAGAAAGCAACTACTGTGGAGGAAGTAAATAACACCTTAAAACAAGCAGCGGATTCTGCAAGATGGAAGGGGATTTTTACAACAACTACAGACCCGGTGGTTTCCTCAGATATTATTGGCAATTCTCACTCTTCAATAGCGGATTTGTCACTTACTCAGGTGGTTGGCGGAAATATGCTTAAGATTATTGCCTGGTATGACAATGAATTTGGGTATGCAAATAGATTAGTTGAGGAAACAATAGTTTTAGGAAATAAATATAAATCTTCCTAATTGAAATTAAGAAATTTCTTTATATAATTCTCCTATGTCCCCAAATACTAGAATAATCACAGTCTCCGGAAGAATTGGTGCAGGTTCTACAACTCTTGCAAAAGGTATAGCTCATCATTTAGGGTGGAAACATATGGAAGGTGGAGAGATATTTTGGGAAGCAATTAGATCCAAAATGGATGTAGATACTAAAGACACTAATTTAAGGCCAGATGAGGAAGATGCAATGTTTGACTCACAATTAAAAAAAATTCTCACGGACAATAAAAACATAGTGATGGAGACTAAGCTTGCCGGCTTTAACGCCCAAGGAATTGATGGGGTTTTTAAAATTTTGGTTATTTGTGAAGACCATTCTGGGAATGACCAGACACAAATTAGAATTGATAGGTTAGTAAATAGAGAAGGAAAAGCTGTGGATGATGCTAAAAAAGAGGTTTTAGAACGGGAACGCAATGACCTGGAAAAATGGAGAAAAATGTATGTAGATAATGATAGCGAGTGGGTATATTTTGACCCCAAGTACTATGATTTAGTGGTAAATACGTATGAGCATCATAAAGAAGAGTCATTAAAAATTGCGCTTGATGCGTTAGAAAAAAATAGCTAAGCCTTTAAAACCTCAATTCCAGGAAGATTTTTACCAGATAAAAACTCAAGCATAGCTCCCCCTCCTGTTGAGACAAAAGAAAACTTTTCTAAAAGATTATGTTTTCTTAATAGCGCAACACTATCTCCGCCGCCCACTACAGTATATGCACCAGAGTTAGCAATAGCTTCAGCAATCTTAAGAGTATTTTCTTCGGTTCTGTCTTCACCCATTTTCCCAACGGGTCCATTCCATACAATAGTTTTTGCAAGCGGGAAAACTTGTATAAAATTTTCAGTATCTTTTGCCGTTATGTCTAGTCCATCAGGTGCGTTATCTGCTACAAAAATAACAGATTTATGTCCCTCTATTTTTTTGTGCTGTTCTTCTATAAGTACTTTATCCTGCTCTGCAATTTGCCCCCCCACCAGTACATAGTCTGCAACTTTATGCATTGTTTCAACCATGGGGAGTTTTGTTTCAATTTTTGCCCCCCCTATTAAAACAACAAGTGGGCGCACTGGATTTTCAAGGATTTTTGAAAGTGTCTCAACCTCTTTTTGAAAATGGAATCCTGCATATGAAGGAAGTATTTTGGCAATTCTGCTGATAGAAGAATGGTCTCTGTGGGACACAGCAAATGCTTCATCCACATAGATGTCTCCCAAGGCTGCGAGTTTTTTTACAAATTCTTCAGTTGGCTCTTCTTCCTCTTTAAAAAATCGTAAATTTTCTACAAGAGAAACTGAGTTGGTTATTTTCCAGCCCTTAAAGTCATTAAATTTTTGATCTTCTATGCTCCCGTTTAGTTTTTCTTTATACCACTCGGAAATAGGTTTTAAGGAAAAATCTTCAACCTCAACTCCGTCGGGCCTTCCAAGATGTCCTAAAATTACTACAAATCCATTTTTTGAAGTAATATAATTAATTGTTTCAATGCTTGACTGAAGTCTAGTGTCATCTAACACTTTTCCGTCTTGCAGCTCAACATCACTATCCACTCTTACTAGTACTTTCTTACCAATAAAATCAGATATAGTGGAAAGATTCTTAAGTGTGATCATACGTTTAGTTATACGGTAAGATAAGAATCTTTGCAAGCTTTACAGTGCAAATGCTGTGGGTGGAGACGTTGGAGTAGGAGATGTTGGCGGTGGAAGATTACATGAAGCGTTTCCTTCTGTTCCTCTCAAGAAATATAAGTCTTTTCCATAACATGATTTTTTGACAATATCATCAGGGATAAGAAGAGGGCCATCAGAAGAATTCTTTAAAAGATTTGTTATTATCTTATTCCACATAGGGGCTGCTCCAGTTATTCCAGAAGCCAGGTTTTGACTCATGGGGCTATTGTCATTATTCCCAACCCATGTAGCAACTACTACATTTGGAGTAAATCCTACGGTCCAGTTGTCGCGTTTACTGTCAGTGGTTCCAGTTTTTACTGATACTCTATGACCAGGAATTTGTAAAGGTGAGTTAAGGCCAAATTCAATAGCCCGAGCTGAGTTGTCAGACAAAATATCAGAAATAATAAATGCTACCCCAGGAGCCAAAACCTGAGAGCTTTCAGGAATCTTTTTGTAAATAGTGTCTCCGGTTGCACTTTTCACCTCGAGTATAGGGTTTGTTTCAATTTTTGCCCCGCCATTTGCAACAGTTGCGTATACTGTGGCAAGATCTATCATGGTAGTTTCTGCAGAACCCAATGTAATAGAGAGTCCATATTTTTCTGGATCATTCCACGTAGTAATTCCCAGTTTTCTTGCTTGTTCCACAATATTATCTACCCCAAGCTTTTGAGCAACTCTAACAGCAGGAATATTTAAAGAATTTGCAAATGCAAGGCGTAAGGGAAGTCTTCCGTGATTTCTTCCATCATAATTAACTGGCGTATAAGAAGGACCTTGGGCCGGTGTAATAGTAAGCGGTGAGTCGTCCAATAAAGTAGTTTGAGTAAAACCTGAAGAAAGAGCAAGAGAGTAAGTGATAATTTTTGCAGTAGATCCAGGCTGCCTTAATGAATTTGTTAAATTTACATTTCCGTCATGATCTAAATCATAGTAATCTCGAGACCCTACCATAGCAAGAATGTCGCCGTTTCGAGGATCTATCACAATAGAAGCTCCATTTGAAATGTTAAGATCTTTGTCTCCATCCACTTCTGAAGTTACTATGTCCTGAACGGCATTTTGTTTATCCAAATCTAGAGTTGTTTTTACCTGAAGTCCCCCACGCTCTACCTCAGAAAGACCATACTTTTGCTCCAGAAGACTTTTTACATACATGACAAAATGCGGTGCTTTAAGTGATGTACTGGGTCCAATAAAAGTTAATTGAGTATTTTGTGCGGAAAGCGCATCTTTTTGAGATATGTAGTGTGCTTTTACCATAGCAGACAGCACATCTTTCTGACGTTTTTTCCAGGCGGTAGCGTACTCTGAATATGGAGAATAGATGCTAGGTGCTCGCGGAAGACCTGCCAGGAATGCTGACTCAGCAAGGTTTAAATCTTCTACATGTTTTCCAAAATATACCTCGCTTGCTGCTTCAACTCCCCAGGCGGTTCCCCCATATGGAACATAGTTAAAATACAGCTCTAAAATTTTATCTTTGTTGTAAATTCTTTCTGTCCAAAACGCCAGAACAATTTCTTTAACTTTTCTACTGATAGTTGGAGAGGAATTTAGAAGTGAGGATTTTATGAGCTGTTGAGTAATAGTTGAGCCCCCCTGAAAATTATCAGATGTAGCGTCAGCCACAAATGCACGTGCAATTCCTTTTACATCAAACCCAGGATGGGTATAAAAATCTCTGTCCTCTATTGCAATTGTTGCTTTGACTAGATTGTTAGGAATCTTTGATAGCGGGACAACTGTTCTGTTCTGGTTTGCGAAAATTTCATACAAGAGCTTTCCGTTCCTGTCAAATATTTTTGTAGTTTTAGGAACTGCATTTACAGAAAGAGTTGAGGGGTTAGGAAGATCAGTTAGGAAAATAAGTGTGAGGCCGGGTAAAAAAACAAAAAATGTTGCAAAAACCATGCCCCAGAAAAATATCTTTATGGTAAACCACAGCGTAGGTTTTTTTCGTGCCCGTTTTCTTGCTTCTTCAATTTCCTTAAGCCGTTTCTGCTCCCTGGAAAAAAGCCTGCGTGATTTTCTATCAAATTTATAAAAGGCAATAAATGGTGCAAAAAGTACCTTCAGGATAAAAAGAAAACTTGTAAATATAAATAAAAGAAAGTCAAAAAGAATTTCAAGAATTTTAATTACAACCTTTAAAATGCTGTAAAGTACTGCGCCTAACCCCTTTGAAAACCTTTTTCTGGCTTTTTTCAAAAGAAGTATCTTCCAGTTTTTAGGCTTTGGCGCTTTATAGAGAACCTTTTTGCTGTGGAGTTTTTTAGATTTTTTAAGAGGAAGCGCTTTCCTGCTAAACATGACGGGAGTAGCTCCTGATATTTTAATGGGATTTTTTGGAAAAAATTTTTTAGGGGAGGAGAAAATATTTAGCACAGCATCCCCAATCTTTATCAAGATTAAGATGAGAAAATAAAGCAGGTTTTTTATTATCTTCATGCCAGCATAATAGTATCCGATAATTTTTCGGTACTAGATATTTAGATAAAGGCAGGGGAATAGTCAAATTATACGTAAAATAGGGATTTTTCTCAAGTAGGAAGAAAATATGATA
>CAZITH010000039.1:0-9614 GCA_964542125.1 uncultured Gammaproteobacteria bacterium
TCTAAAGCTGCAGACATTACTAACACCTTAAATGTAGAGCCTGGTTCATACAGATTTGAAATGATAGGATTTTTAAATGAAGAACCCTCAAAATCATAGTAATGCTGAGGATCAAAGTTGGGAACTGAAGAATTTCCTAGTATCATGCCGGTTTTTGTATCCATGATAATAATACTTCCGCCTTCTGCTTCGTAGCTTGTGACCCCTTCTTTCAGACGCTTATCTGCAATATATTGAATGGTTCTGTCTAACCCTAAAACAATACTTCTTCCGTCAATTTTTTTCTCTTCCCTAATATCATTTACCACAGGGTGCCCTAACGCATCTTTTACTACATACAGTCTTCCATCGCGTCCTCTCATTTGGGAGTTGTAATACCCTTCCAATCCAAAAAAACCGTGATCTGCCCCATTTAAGTCTTTTCCCAAAAACCCCACTAGTTGTGCTGCCATGGACGCCTCTGGATAATACCGCTCTGTTTGGACCTGAAAACCCAACCCATCAAGCTTTAGACTATCCACAGACTGTTTTTTTTCACTAGGAAGCCTTTGGGCAAGTCTTACCCAAAAAAGATTTTTTGAGAGGGCAGCGGAAATGGAGGCTTCTTCTACGTCTAGTATGGGAGCAAGAAGCTTTGCATATTTGTCTTTGTCAACTACAACTTTAGGATTTGCATACAAAAGATAGGAAATTTTATTTGTGGCCAGCGGAAAACTATCTGATGTTAAAATGTCTCCTCTTATTGCAGAAAGTACTAGCTGGTCTGAACTTTGATTCACCTGCGCTTCTTTTAATGTTTCAGCTTTTACAAGCTGCCAATAAAAGAGCTTACTTATAACAAGAAAGTACAGTCCTGCAAAGAGAAGAAGAATTATCCCTAAACGGAAACGAAAATGATTTTCTAACATTACACTAATTTGAGAGAGCAACAGGAATCGGAGCTTTTAGGGTTATGTCCTGAGTTTTATTTTCAACAAACCCCATTTCTGCAGCTCGAGAGGCAATACTTTCAAAAGAAGACAGGGAAAGAAGCTGAGACTTCAAACTCACATTCTTTTCATCCAACTCTTTAATCTGAGCTTGAAGCCGGGAAACTTCTATGCTGGTTCCAGCAATTCTATTTGAAAGGTACACCTGAATTCCCTCTAATAGTACTACTGTTAAAACCAATAAAACAACTATCTTTTTAAGCGTTATATTTCTTTTCATGTTTTTTTAAATGTCCTTAGTTTTGCAGACCGTGCTCGAGGATTAGATCTTACCTCGTCTATTCCTGCTGTGATTGGTTTTTTTGTAATAGTTGTCCCTAATCCGTTTTCTTCCCAATCATCAAAAGTCCGCTTTATGATCCTATCCTCGAGCGAGTGAAACGAAATTACAACTAATCTTGCCTCCGGTGCTAAAAGAGAGAGAGCGCCGGAAAGCCCTTTCTTTAACGCTGTCATTTCGTCATTTACCTCTATCCTTAATGCCTGAAATATCTTAGTTGCTGGGTGTATTTTCCCGTTTTTTCTTATTACCGTTTCAATTATTTCCGCTAATCTTCCTGTTGTTCTAATTTCCTCTTTTTTCCTCTCCTCTATAATCTTTTTTGCAACTAATTCTGCTTTTTCCTCTTCCCCGTATCTTAAAAAAATGTCAGACAGTGCATCTTCTGAGTATGTGTTTACTACGTCAAATGCACTTAAAACTTGTCCAGTGTTCATTCTCATATCTAATTTCTCATCCCGTCTTATGCTAAATCCTCTTCCCTCTGAATCTAATTGATATGATGAAACACCTAAATCAAATAAAATACCGGAAACTTTCCCAAATTCACTTCCCGCAATTTCTACAATATCCCGAAAGTTTCCTTCTTTTACCGTTAAATTTTGGTATTCTCCAAGTGACTTTTGAACAAATTCCCTAGCTTCTCTGTCCTGGTCTATCCCCAAAACTACTGCATCCGCATCTAAAAGTCCCTTTGTATGTCCTCCTCCCCCAAGAGTTGCATCTATGTATTCCGCACCTTTTTTTACCTCTAATTCCCTAAGTACCTCTTGGAAAAGTACGCTTTTATGGAAAAACACTATTTCTCATCCCCCTTGTCTAGTTTTCCTGCAATTCCCGAAACTGTTTTTTCCAATTCTTCCTGGTGTTTCTCCCACGACTCTTTATCCCAAA
The DNA here is from genome assembly GCA_964542125.1 of uncultured Gammaproteobacteria bacterium. GTDB lineage: Bacteria > Patescibacteriota > Microgenomatia > Levybacterales > GWA1-39-11 > JAGORM01. Next base: position 2,164 of record CAZITH010000039.1, read on the forward strand.
TCTCAACAAACCGTTCTATTCCTGCAAAAATTATGTTTTGTTTTATTTTTGCGTGACGTCTTAAATGTTCTGAAATAATAAATCTTCCCCGCTGGTCTACCGTTACAAAGCTTGCGTTACCTAATAAATATCTTTGTGTAAATCTTGCTTCCTGATTTGTAAACGGCCTATTTTCTGATCCCTCAAGTAATGTTTTCCAGTTTTTTTGTGAAACTACTATTAAATATCCTTCCAAACCTTTTGTAATAATTAATTTCTCACCTAAAACTCTTCTGAAATTCTTTGGAAAGGATATTTGGTTTTTTGCTGATACTGTTGCTTCGAATTGCCCGATTAGCATATGCTTTTCCTTTTGTTTGTTGGTAGTCGAAAGAAAGCTTTAATTCTTCCTTTCTATATTCACCTTGAGAGTCTTTTTCATCTTTATATTCTTCGAGAGTTAAAAATATCATCCTACTTTTTCCTACTTTCTCCTACCTTTTTCTATTCTTACACCGTGAAAAGTACCTGTCAAGAGGAAATTGAAGTTTTTATGGTTTATAAATACAAAAAAACACTACATGTAGAAAATCGTGAAAACTGATGTAAAAAAATTAGAGGGAAATTTTTGAAGTTACTTCTCCTACCTCGCCGCTTTTAAGGTTAACTCTTATAGCTACTGAGATATCAGAAACTACATTGTCATATTTACAGACATTTTTGGAACATGTCCCTAGCTCTAAATCACGGGAAATTTCTCTATCTCCTGGCTTTACCTCTATAGGACTTCCTGAAACTCCTTTAGGAACTACCGCGTCCTCTCCTTCATCTGTAACTTTTGCATCATATGAAAGGTCATACTCAACTGAGGCTATTCCAGTAAGTTTTGTAATTTTCATAATAACCCCTTTTTTATCTGGCCTTACAGAAAGGCTTAATCCAATATCATCCGGGCTCATTTTTTGGGCTTGTTTAAAGGAGCCTGAAGTGTTTGTGGTGGTGTCAGAGTTTTTAGGGAATAAAACAAATGCACCGCCCACAAGTGCACCAATTACAACTACTACTATTATTCCAATAATTATGGGTTTTGTTAATTTCATACTAAAAGGATGACATAAAAGATTGCGCCCTGTCAAGTGCTACGCAAGTTTTTCCAGAAGAAATGAGTTGATTTTAGAAACTTCTACCCGTTCTTGCTTTGCTGTGTCCCTATCTCTTATAGTAACCGTTCCATCTTCTAGAGTCTGGAAGTCTACCGTTACACAGTATGGCGTCCCTACTTCATCCTGAGATAAGTATCTTTTTCCAATGTTCCCCCGTGCGTCATAGGAAACAAATCCAGAAATATGCTCTTTTATGTCTGCGTAAATTTCCTGAGCTTTATGGGTTAGTTCGTCTTTATTAGCAAGAAGAGGAAAAACTGCAGCTTTTACTGGTGCAAGTCTGGGCGCAATCTTTAATACAATACGGGAATCTTCCTCAGAATACGCATCGCACAAAACCATAAGAAAGAGCCTATCTACACCAACCGCAGGCTCTATTACGTGAGGTAAAGTCTTTGCACCTGTCTGAGAGTCAACAATTCTTAGTTCTTTTCCGGAAAACTTTTCGTGCTGAGACAAATCATAGTCAGTTCTATACGCAAGTCCCCATAATTCTTTAAACCCAAATGGATATTTATATTCTAAATCCTCTGTCCTTTTACTATAAAATGAACGTTCTTCATCTGTGTGGGTTCTCCACCTAAGGTTTTCAGGCTTTATAGAAAGTTTTTTTTCTACAAAGTTTTGGAGCTGTGACTTCCAATCCTCATAGAGATTTTCCCAATCATTTTTCTCAGGATCAAAGAAATATTCTATTTCAGCTTGTTCAAAAACAAGTGTCCTAAAAACAGAATTTCCTGGAGTAATTTCATTTCTGAAGCTTTTTCCAACCTGTGCCACACCAAATGGAAGCTTCACGCGGGTAGAATCCAAAATATTTTTAAACGCTACAAACATTCCCTGCGCTGTTTCTCCTCTGAGGTATGCAAGTGACTGTTCTCCTTCTACAATTCCCATATGAACTGGAAAAAGTAAATTAAATTTTCTTACATCTGTCCAGTCTGATTTCCCGCATTTGGGACACTTTACTTTATTCTCAGTAATTATTTTTGTAAGTTCATCTGTAGATAAGCCCTCTACCTTTTGGTCTAAGGAATCTTCTATCAAATGGTCGGCACGCATCCTGGCTTTACAGTTTTTACAGTCTACTAACGCGTCAGAAAATCCGCCTACATGACCGGATGCTTTCCAAATTTCCTGATGCGAGATAAGACTTGCCTCAATTCCCACTATGTCACCTTTCTTGTGCACAAATGTATCCCACCAAAGATTTCTGATGTTGCGCATTAACTCCACACCCATGGGACCATAGTCATAGGTGTTAGCAAGTCCTCCGTATAAATCAGAACCTGGATAAATAAAACCACGCCTTTTAGAAAGTGCTACAACTTTATCAAATGTATTTTCCATTTTGTGAATTCTCAAGGAGTTTAAATTTTATGTCCCTGAATGAACAAAATACCGGGAGTCTCTGGCAAACGAGCAGGTCTGAAAGAGCGCCAAGAGTTAACGGTATAGCATAAGTATACCAAAACACGCATAAATGTCACAATCAGGAATCCTATTTGACAAACCTCTGAAATTTACCTATGATTAATTTGTGAACAGTACTTATTCTTCTTCCTCCTCATCCTCTGCTGCAGGTCTTATATTCTTATTTGTTTATCTTGTTATTATTGTCTTTATGGTTGCAGTGTATTGGAGGATTTTTGCAAAAGCCGGAAAACCCGGATGGGCCGCTATAATACCAATTTATAATATAATTGTACTTTTCCAGATTATTAAAAGGCCCGTTTGGTGGCTTATTTTATTCTTTATCCCTTTTGTAAACCTTATTATTAGCGTTGTTATGTCCATAGACCTTGCTAAAGCTTTTGGGAAAAGTGAGGTTTTTGGAATTATTGGGCTATTTTTGTTTCCTATTGTAGGGTATCCTATGCTTGCTTTTGGATCTAGTAAATATGTAGGCGGAACTAGTTCTCCAACGCAAACTCCACCCGCAACGCCTCCACAAGCTCCAGCTCCCGCAGCACCTGCTGCATAATCCTATTGACTCTTGCCTATTCATTTTGTTTTACTGAATAGAGAAAAGAAATTATTTTATGAGATTTCTCTCAGCGTTCTTTTTTATTTTAGTGCTTCCGGTATTAGTGTTTTTAGGCACATGTCTTTATGGAGGCATAAATAGCGTTTCTATAAAAAATAATTTAGTTACCTCAAACGCTTATACTCTTATCTCTGACCAAATAGGACAGCAGCTAGATTCAGCATCTCAGGACAACACTGACGGATCAATTGGCGCCATTATTGCCGCGGCAAAAAACAGAATAACCCCCTCCTATCTTCAGCAAAAAACCGAAAAAGCCATAGATGACAGCACTCTTTGGATTGAGGGTAAAACTACCACCCCTCCTACCCTATCTTTTTCCGAGATAAAAGATGACATAAATGCTCAAAACCCGGAAATTTTACCCTCCCTTCAAAAAACCATGGAAGATTTTAAAAAGCAGCAAGAAGAACTTCAAAAAGAAGATCCTAACAATTCATCAGGAAAGGCAGTTGAGCTAAATGGTATGGGTACTTTTATACAAAATGGCTTCACCATTCCTCTTGAGAACGGGGTAAAAACCATAAAAACTATCAGGACTCAGATTTTTATAGCTTTTGTAGTTTTTCTAGTACTAAGCTTATTAGCGCTCCTTCTTATTTTCTTGTTCTCTAAGTCGTTAAAAAGCAAGTTTAAATATATAGGCGTTGTATTTATTATAGCGTCAGTGTATGGATATACATTTACTTTTGGGCTAGGAATTCTTTCAAAGATAGTGGAATTAGCACTTAAGTCTCAGGACCAGCCTGCAGTTGTTTATATTTCTCCTATACTATTAAATCTTCTTGCAGTATTTGTAGGTAAATACAAGCAAATACAAACAATAACAAGTATAGGACTCATAGGTTTAGGAATATTATTTGTTATTATAAGCATGTTTATGAAAGGTGCATTTCAATCTGCTGCTCCTTCTTCTAAACCAGTTAAACAAATTTCAAAATCCCCTTCTAAATCCCCAGTGAAAAAGAAGAAGTAAGTAAAACTCTTATCTTTAACTTCACCCACAAGCAAGAATTACCTATCAACAGGTAAAGTTTGAGAGAGAATAACATTTGGGAAATAGGAATAGGAAAGAAAACTCGAGTGTAGTCTCTAGTAACCAGAATTATCTGGTGAAGAAGATGAAGAATCATCCGCAGGAGGAGTTGAGTTGTCAGCCGGAGGAGTGTAATTACTTGAGCCGCTGTTTTGCATGCTCTTGAGAGCATCCTGCATTGCTTTTTTATCTTCTTCACTCATACCTGGCGCACTGCTGCGTACTGTACCCATACCCGGCTCTCCCTCTTTTACTGGACTAGGTTCAGTAATAGAAACTGAGTCATAAGAGAATGTGGATTCACTTGTGTTTCCATCTTTTGTGGTTGTGGATTGTTTTCTCAAAAGATAATCATTATCATCAAACCAAATATAGTCTGTTGAATCTTGATTACCAGGTGTAATTACTTGATATTTAAAACACATCATGCTTCCACATGCTTCCTTACCTAAAGCTTTGTACTCTGTTTTATCTTCCATTTGTTTTTTATCATTAAACGTATCTTTAAGGTCATTTGCAGGGGTTGGGGTTGCATTTGGATCAGGTTTATACGTTTGTTTAAACCACTTGTTGTCTGTGTAATCTTTAGTATACGTTGTGTCTCCTATGGTAATAATGTTCATGCTTTCTTTTCCTGATTCAGAAGTAACTATATGAGTCTTGTTTTGACCTTGAGATTCAAATTTAGACTCCATAGCAACACCTTCATATTTAGAATTTGAAACCATAGTAAAGCTAGGAAGATCTTTATAGTTATTAAAGAACTTACACAAATCTGGATCTTTATATTCGCAGTTAGGATTGAGAGGTTTTTTAATGATTCTGGAAAGAGGGTTTCCCGCTCCGCCTTTCATAGTCATGAAATAAAAACCAGCTCCGCCTATAAGAAGAACTGCAATAACAACTAAAACTACTATCTTTGAAATTCCTTTTAGCTCAAATGTAGAACGTCTTTTTGTTCTTCTTGCAGATTGAGTGGATTTTTTGACTGCTTTTTTCTTTTTCACGGTAATAGTAGCATACTCATATCTTAATCTTTCTGTCAATATCCACTTTAAAAACTTGACTTTTAAATCCGCTTCATTCATAAATACATGGAGAAAATGGAAACAAATCAACCTGAAAATTCTTCTGATTCAAAAAGTATGTTTGTTCTTTTGTGGGTTATATCTTTAATAATTGTAGGTGTTGTAGCATATTTTATAGGGAAAAACGGAAACAACTCCTCTCAAACAGCGGATAACCCAACCATAACACCAACCGTTGCGGGAGCATCTACTCAGCAATTAGAGACACCAACTCCGGAAGTAGACTTAACTGCAATTTGCAAAAAGACTGGTGTATCTCAAAAAAAGGATTACCTGGTGTCTTACACCATAAAACCAAATGACAGTATAGCAAGTATTGCAAAAGACCAGCTAGGAGACTCCTCTAGAGATTCAGAGATTATTAAGTTAAATGACGGCGCAAACGGCCTTACCATAGGATCTACGCTTTATCTCCCACCACCTTCTGTTAAGCAGTCAGCAGGAAATATAAGTGAAGTTTCCGGAAGAATAGTAGGAAAGGATAATGGAAATTGGCATCTTAGTTTTGGCGGGGGAACGGGTGGACCAGGAATTTATCTTCCTACTTACTGGTTTCAAGACATAACAGATAAAGATTCTTATCAGATAGGTGACTGTGTAACTATACTTTTTGACAACGGTGTTAAGGTTTTTACCATAACAAAAAATTAACCTCAGAATGACAAAGCCTCAGTTTATTCCGTACTTTGAAACATCCAGATATAAGGTTGAAACTATGGTGAAATTAGCAGGGAACGTAAAAGACAAAAAAGTTGCAGATTTGGGAGCAGGAGACGGAAGAATCAGCATTGCATTTGCAGAAAAGGGTGCACAAGTAGATGCATTTGAACTAGATAAGAATTTGGCAATGAAACTTTCAGATTACATAAAAAACGAGGGGCTACAAAATAAAATACAGGTAAAGCAGGAGGATTTCTGGAAAGCAAATTTTTCAGCGTACGATGTAATCTGCATCTACCCCATGCCGGACATTATGGATTTGCTTGAAAAAAAATTGAAAAAAGAAGTTAAGTATGGAGCAAAGATAATCACAAATTACTATAAATTTTCTCATTTAAGGCACGAGAGCATGGAAAATAATATCTACCTTTATGAATTTTAAAAATCTACAGGTATAGTTACTTCTTTTTGATTTGCGGCCTCTCCTGACGGGTTATCATTTTTAATTATCAGTTTTCCTTTTGCAGATGAGCTCTTTATAAAATTAAGTTCTGCCTTAAACGACACAAAATCAGAAGTCATCCAATCTCCCTGAGCTTTTGCGGCTGTCTTTCCCAAACTTACACCACTTTCATCCACTAATTCTACAGGAAAACTTCCCTCAAAAAACCACATGCCCTTTGCTTTTCCCGTAACAGTAAGCGGATTTTCTACTTTAGTAAGTGGCCTTGGAAAATCTACTATAATTTCATCTCTGTATTTATCTTGGCTGCTTACTTCCTGTGTAAACGTTCTTCCGTCCGGGGTCTTACACTGTGCAGGATAAGTGGTAAGAACAGGAAAAACTTTAGAACACTGTTCAAATGAATGTATGGCAATTATTTTTTGGGTAAGCCTATACTGAAGGAAAAAATAAATTCCAATAGAGATTAACAAAATTACAAAAGTTATGATAAAAAGTTTTTTCATTTTCTATATCATACCAGGATTTTTGGTGTTTGTCTTTTGAGTAAATTTGAAAGAAGATGCGGGCTGATGGCAAACGAGAGTATTTAATTTATCAACATTACAGTGAGGTATCAAGAGTCATATTCTAAAAAAATCTGAGGATCTAATTTTTCTTTCCATAACAGTTTCAGTAAAGCGGGAGACATCATCTGCATCTACGAATGCGTGCCTTGGATCCCAGTATCCTAATACTGACAAGAGTTTTACCTGAAAAGACTGCAGGGAAAACGTATGTGCTGCAGTATTCATTCCTTGAAGAGTTTTTTCTGTTAAAGAAAATACATCTTCGTGTTTTTGATTTACCGGACACAAAACTGAGATTAGCTCACACATAGTAAACAAGACTTTAAGGCTTTCTAGTGTATTTTTAAGTTGTACGTGGGATTCTAAGAGGAGTGTATCTTCAAGAACAAGTCTTCCGTATTGAACTTTTCCTACTGCCTGAAAAGAAATTTTATTGAGTAATTCAA
>CAZITH010000040.1:0-9542 GCA_964542125.1 uncultured Gammaproteobacteria bacterium
CCATAGGTGAGCTTCTTATGACAAATCCTTTGGTTATGAATAAGTCTGATGAATTAGTAAAATTTTTAAGAGATGTAGTTGAAAACACAGGAGACGGTTTCTTGCCAACGCTGAAAGAGTTTAATTCATACACAACAAGAAATCCTGACCAAGAGGTTGATTTATCTAAGATGAGTGCATACCTTCAAAAATATAAAGATCCTATTAATTCAAAAGACGATGCCCTGAGGCGTGGGTATAAGATGTTGGGAGATAATTTAACATTTGATTCATATATTTTTATAGATAGTATATTAGAAGGTACAGTAAGTGATGAAGTTATGAAACAACTTGGATTAACTCATAAGGGGCAGGAAGGAGTGACACAGCTTGATGGAGTTTTAAGAAATTTTATTTTTAGCCTGACACGTGGGAATACAGATTATGGACTTTTGGACAATAGTGTTATTTCAGATTTTCTTAAAGCTTATACAAGGTACGAAACTGCAGCATGGGGAGCTCATGGGGAAGATAGCTTTTTAAGACTGATACAAACAGTAAAGGGGTTAAAAGAAGCGGGGGTAGAAATTGAAACAAACCTTTTTTCAAGTGGAATTCAAGAGGTTGCCAAATTGGAGAAAACAGAGAGGCCAGAGTCTTTGTTTACAGAATCATTTTTATCCAGATATGGCACAATTACGAATAATATAAAGGGGGCACTTGATACGCTTTCTGAACCGAGGGCCTTTTCAACAGTTGGAGGTAAAGTTGCGTTAAAAAAAGACGAAGTAATACAAAAACTGTCGGAAGACCTTGAGAAGAATAAAGACAATCCTAAAGCACAGTCATTTATCCAAAAACGAATAGACAAGTTAAATTCAGTAAACCCAACAGACGTAAAATCATTTCAAGAAAACTTTGCAATACTGGCGCAGGAAAAGGAATTTAATGATCTTTTGATGCAGGCGGTTTTTGCATATTCTCTTAGGAAATTCCCAGAGCAGCAGGATAGAATGAATGGTGTTATAGCAAAGGCTGCTCCAGATGCAGATAGCATAAGTGCAGTTATAGATTTTACTGAACACATGACATCAAAGGAAGCATGGTCATCATACTTTACGGATAAAAACGCCCGGCGTGCATTTCAAAATATTCTAGACACAAAAGAATTAGCGGATGGTTTATCACGTTTGAAGGATGCTAGTGCTGTATCTAAAGACAAAACAATAGTAGAATTTACTCCAACCCGGGGAGTTCTTATGGAGCTCTCAGGGTATATAGGGGATGCATGTTGGGCTTCAAGATATGACAGTATTGCTAAACAATTCCCGAATATTACAGGAATAATAATGCAGGATGTCTCCAAAGAAGTGCCCAAGCTTATAGGTTCTTCAATGCTAATTGAGACTACAGCTTTAGATGGAACTCCACTTATGATAATCAGGGGTCTAAACCCTCAGGAGTCATATATAAATCATGTAGACGTTGCAGATTTTTATAAAAAATATACAGAATATGTGAAAAGACTTGCTGAGAATAGGGGAAGGAAGGCTGCAATTGTTATAGATGGGCATTCAGGCGGAGCCGCAACAAATAGACCTCTCTTGTTTGCCCATCTAGCTGGGCAGAAAAAAGATCTAGATCAAATTAGCGTCTCACCTGTAGATACAACATTTAATGGTTATAATATTTCAAATGAAACATATCTTCTTTCGTAACAACTTTGATACAGCCTTACAGATAACGTATAATACGCACAGGAAGATTTATGAAGATCGTATTTATAGCGTCGTCATTTTATCCCTCCATAGGCGGTGTGGAAACGCATGCATTAGAGGTTTCCAAGGAAATGGTGAAGCGTGGACACAAAGTAACTATTATAACTGAAGACAAGTTCCCAGATAAGCACTCAAGGCAAAGAAGTGATAGTAAGGCTAAAAACAAAAAAAAGACTGATTTATCAACCTTTTTTATAAGAAAAAAAATAAGTGTAACTTCATCGCCTGCTTCGCAAAAAGTAGATCAAATTAATATATACTATTTCAAATTCGGTCAACAAAATTTTTTAAAGAAATTTAGGATATGGTATATGTTATTAAGAAACATTTCTATTTTTGAACAAGCGGATGTCATCCATTGTCATGATGTTTTTATTTGGTATCTTCCTCTTAAGTTTTTACTCTTTCAAAAAAAAGTTTTTACCACGTTTCATGGATACGAAGCGGTATTTCCGCCTACTGAAAAAGCGAAATTAATAAGGAAGATAAGTAACAGTCTTTCCCGCGGATCCATTATGGTTGGTGCGTTTATTGAAAAATGGTACGGTACAAAATCTGATTATATTACTTATGGCGGGGTTATAAAAAGGAAAAGAGAAAAGGTTGCAATTAAATCACTTAATTCTGTAATAAAAATATTACTTATAGGAAGACTAGAGAAAGATATAGGAATACAGGTTTATAAGGATACACTTAGGAAGTTAACTGACAGGGGTATTAGATTTACCTTTACAGTTTGTGGGCAGGGATCACTTGGCCAGGGTCTTGAGCAGTATGGTGAAGTTCTGGGGTTTGTAAAAGATGTTTCACCGTATATTAAAAAAGCTGACATTGTTTTTGCTTCTTCTTATCTTTCTATGCTGCAAGTGTTACAGCTAGGTACGCCTGTTTTTGCTACGTATACAAACCCACTAAAGCATGACTACTTACGAAATTCTCCTTTTGAGCGTTACATTACTATTACAGATAGTGCAGAAGATTTAAGCAGGAAGGTTGCTAGATTTACTCCAAATTTACAAAAGCTAAAAAGTGCTGCATCATGGGCTAATAGTCAGACGTGGGAAAAAGTTGCAGATATCTATATTGAGTTATGGCAAAAAAATGAAGCTTCCCGTTAAAGACTCGAGGAATCTTACTTTTCTTGTTTCCTCGCAAAAATGAAATGAAGAAGTTAAAAGTTACATTAATTACCACAGTTAAGAATGAACAGTATACAATAGAGTCTTTTCTTGAATCCATTAAGAGTCAGGTAAAAAAGCCAGATGAGGTAATAATTGTAGATGGGGGATCAAATGACAAAACTATTGAAAAAATTAAGAGTTATGAATCAAAAATACAGAACCTTAAGATAATCAAAAAAAAAGGAAACAGATCTGTTGGCAGGAATACTGCTATTAAAAAAAGTTTGAATCAGATAATTGCCGTAACTGACGTTGGTTGTATTCTAGATAAAAACTGGCTGGAAAAAATTATTCAGCCCTTCACTGATGAATCAATTGATGTAGTTTCAGGGTTTTATAAACCAAAGACCCATGGAGTTTTTGAAAAATGTCTAGCAACGTATACGTGTACTATGGAAGACAAGCTGGACAAAAAAAATTTTCTTCCTTCTTCTAGGTCCATAGCATTTAGAAAAAAGGCATGGGAAAAGATAAAAGGGTATCCAGAATATTTAGATACGTGTGAGGATTTAGTTTTTGCAAAAAATCTTAAAAAAGCCGGCTGTTTATTTTACACACAGGAAAAGGCATTGGTGTATTGGAAACAAAGAAAAAACATATATCAGGCGCTTAAACAGTTTTACTCTTACGCAAAAGGAGACGGAGAAGCCCACTTTTTTAGAAAAACCACACCGTATCTCTTTGGACGCTACCTGATTGCAGCCTTGTTTATTTTGTATATGTTGTATTCTCACTCCTATTTTCTATTTCCTATTTTCTATTTCCTATTTATTCTGTATTGTTTGTGGGCAATTAAAAAAAACTACAAATATGTGAAGAATATTCGTGCAATAATATATTTGCCATTGTTACAAATTGTTTCTGATGTAGCTGTTATTTCAGGTACTAGCTTAGGATTCTTTTTATCATTATGGAAAAAATTATAAAACTTTTTAAGAAAAAAAATAATACAGGAACCGTTTTTAGAAATACTTTGTATTTAACAGTATCCGAGTTTTTTCTAAAAGTTCTGGGTGTTTTGTGGGTTATATACTTAGCACATTCAGTATCTGTTTTTCATTATGGCGTATATAATTATGTAACAGCTACAATTGCAATTTTTTCCTTTCTTCCTGATTTTGGAGTAGGGTTAATTGTAATAAGAGAGATAGCGGCAAACCCTAAGAAGGCTCCAAATTTTTTAGCAAATTCATTTTTCTTAAATGGAATACTTGGCGTTTTCACTTTTTTTGTCATTATAATTTTCTCTCTTTTTTCTAAGGTTAGTCCGTTAATTCTGCATTTAATAATCATTGCTTCATTAACATTACTAATCTCCACTATAAGAAGTGTTGCCATTTTTTATTTTGACGGCAAAGAAAAAATGCAGTATTCTGCATTTCTTAATTCACTTAACACATTTCTTTTGATTTGTTTTGCTTCTTTAGGGGGTTACTTAAAATATGGACTTTATGGAGTTTTTTATGGAATGTTTTTTGCAACTATATTATCCCTTATTATTTCCTGGAAATTTCTTTTAGATCAGGTAAAGCCAACATTTCATTTTGATGTTAGAGTCATTTCTTATTATCTAAAACAAGGTATTCCTTTGGGGCTTGCCTCTTTTGCGTCTCTTGCATATACAAGATTAGATATCTTAGTTATGTCGCATTATTTAGGTGAAAAAGCGGTGGGTGTTTATAGCTCTGCTACTCCGTTTGCCTTTGCCTTAATTCAATTATTAAACGTACCCTTTGTAGTGGCAGTTTTTCCTGCGTTAACAAGAATACAAAAAGAAAACGACAAAAGATTTAGAAGTGGAATACTTAAAAGTTTAGGACTAATTGCGTTATGGAGTGTCCCATCATCATTATTTATTTCTTTAACTGCTCCCATTCTTATTCCGTTTATTTTTGGAAGTAAATATAATGCTGGTATTCCTGCCCTGCAAATACTTATATTTTTTGTACCTTTTATTAGTCTTTCTGCGCTTTTGTATAAAATACTTATTATTCTTGAAAAACAAATATACTATTTAATAATAAGTATTATTGGTGCGTTCATAAATTTGGTTTTAAACATTACATTAATTCCTAGACTGGGAATACTTGGCGCTTCATATTCAGCTGTTTTTACACAGATTTGTCTATTTAGTATATACAGTATTGTGGTATCATACTCTTTACGTAAAAAAAATGGCAGGGAATAGAAAGAAAATTGCAGTTGTAGGTCTTGGATATGTTGGGCTTCCACTGGCTCTTTTATGTGAGAAGAAAGGGTATGAAGTTTTTGGAGTTGTAAAGACTAAGAAAAGCGCTGAAAGTTTAAATAGAAAACATACCTCTATAGTTGATAAAGACATTGTAAAAAGTTTAAAAAGATCAAAAATCCATGTTGACTTTCAGTTTTCTAAAATTAAAGAATCTTCAATAATCGTTATTTGTGTTCCTACCCCCGTAACAAAAAATTTTTCCCCAGATTTTAGGCCGCTAATTAATGCTGCAAAAAAAATTGGTAAAAATTTACAAAAAAAGCAGCTGGTTATATTAGAATCCACTGTAAACCCAGGCGTTTCGGAGGAAATAGTTATTCCAATCCTTGAAAAAGAATCAGGCCTAATATGCGGAAAAGATTTTTATTACGCATATTGTCCTGAGAGAATAAATCCTGGAGACACAAAGTGGACAGTTGAAATTATTCCAAGAGTTGTAGGAGCAGCTGAGAAAAAAAGCTTAAGTCTTGCTTTTACATTTTATAAGTCTATTCTTACCGCCTCCGTTATGAAAATGGATTCTCTAAAGGAAGCAGAAGCGGTAAAGATAGTAGAAAATTCGTTTAGAGATATAAATATTGCGTTTGTAAATGAGTTAGCAAAATCATTCTCACTCTTAGGAATAGACATAGAGCACGTTTTAAATGGTGCTTCAACAAAGCCATTTTCATTTTTAAGACATAATCCTGGAATTGGAGTTGGAGGACACTGTATTCCTGTGGATCCTTATTATTTAATCAAATCTATGAAAAAAAAGGGCTTTTCCCATAAACTTTTATCAACAGCAAGGTTAATTAATAATTCAATGCCTTCTTATGCAATTCAGCTGTTAGAGGAAAAACTTTTAAAATCTGGGAAAACAATTAATGATGTTAAAGTAGGAATTTTAGGAGTTTCGTATAAGCCAAATATTAATGATACGCGTGAAAGCCCATTTTTTAATTTATTTAATAGTTTAAAAAAGAAAAAGACCGATATAGCAATATATGATCCGTATGTTCCTGAATTATCTACACACAAATCTTTATCAGACTTTTTAAAAACTTCTGATGTAATTATTCTAACAACAGCACATCATGAGTTTTTATCTCTTACAGAAAAAAAACTCGCTGAGAATAATGTAAAAATAATAATTGACGGAAGGAATTGCCTAAATAAAGAAAATTTTAAGGCAGGAAAAGTACTATACAAAGGAATTGGAAGATGAAAAAGACTGATATTACAGTGTCGTTAGTGAATTACAAAACTCAAGATTTACTGTTAAAGTGCATTGAAACATTAAAAAAACATACAAGGAATGTGTCTTACGAAATCATCGTTTTAGATAATGCCTCAGAAGACGATACTATTTTAAAAATTAAAAAGAAATTTCCAGAAGTTATAACCATTCAAAGCAAAAAAAATTTGTATGCAACACGTGGAAATAATAAGGTATTTAAGAGAGCTAAAGGAGAATATTTTCTGGTTTTAAATCCTGACATGGAGTTTTCCGAAAACGTTCTTTTTAAAATGAAAGATTTCTTGGATAAAAATAAAACAGTAGCAGCTGTATCTTGCAGACAATACTATAAAGATAAAACACAACAAAACACTGCGTCCATGTTTCCAACTCCGCTAATAGAATTTTGGGAAAACAATATGCTGGGAAGATTTTTTCAGAATAAAAAAGCGCTTGAAAATTTTAGATATGTTGGGTGGGATAGAAAAAGTACTAGGGTAGTTGAAATGATACCTGATACTATAATGATGATAAGAACAGACGTGGGAAGAAAATTGGGATTGTATGACCCTAAAATAAAACTAATGTATATGGAAAATGACCTATGTATAAGGATTAAAAATTTAGGATATAGTGTATGTCATTTGGGAGATGTTTCTATTTTGCATCATGTGGGCCAATCAACAAAACAAATACCAAGCCTTGAGTTGTTCAAGATTTACCAAGAAGATAGATTTTATTATTACAAAAAACACTTTGGTATATTATGGGGCGTATTTATTTTTGTCACATTTCAAGTTAATTACCTTTATTATTTATTTGAGCCATTCATAAATATATTACGAAACAAAAAAACACTTCCAAACGCTTCGTTTTAAATTTTGCTATATAATACCCCTATGAGAATTCTTATGGTAGCTCCCGTGCATAGAGAACTTGAGTTTATAAGACAAAATAAAAAAATTCCGTTTCTGTATGGGCAGGGGCAAGAAGGGTGGTACGAAGCATTAAAAGCCTTAGGTCATACAGTTAAGGTTTTTAGATATAGCGATTCTTTTTTAATTCCAAATACATTAAGAATTTATTTGTCTTCATTTTTTACAAACTATTTTCCGGTGTGGAAAGCAAGATTTAATAGATACTCTGATAAGACTAATTTGTTTTTCTGGGAGGATTATGTAAAAAATAATAAATTTAAAACACTTTGTAATGAATTTATGCCAGAGCTTATTCTTATCTCAGGAGGTCTTCATGGAATTTGGCCTACGACGCTTGAAGAAGTTAAAAAAAAATATAACTCTAAATCAGTACTTTTTTCAGGAGTAAATCCAGAATATGGCACTTCAGAGTTTGATAGAGAATTACTAGAAAAAAATTTTTTTGATGCAGTTTTTGCAAATGATGCAGGTTATGCAAAAAAATGGAAAAATTTTGAGATAAAGAAGCTATTGTTCTTCCCATTTCTTCCGCTGATCCATCCATTCACAAAAAAATAAAACTCTCAAAAAAAGAAAGAGCGGAGTATATCTCAGATGTGTGTTTTATAGGAACTTTGTCAAATTATCGTCAGAAAATATTACTAAACCTTATAAGCTTTGACTTAAAAATTTGGGGAGATATTCCTCCAGGAGTGGTTTTGCTGTCTGAGCTTAAGAATTTTTATAAAGGCAAAGCAGTTGGCGAAAAAATGGTAAAAATTTATAATGCAAGTAAAATAGTAATAAACATTCATGAGAAGGACATGCAGTACGGTGGAAATATGAAAACATTTGAGATACCTGCTTGTGGCGCTTTTCAATTGATTGACAATGTGAGTTCTAAATGGTTTACAAATAAAAAAGATGCAGTTGTATTTGAAAACTCAAATGACCTAGTAAAAAAAGTAAAATTTTATCTCAAAAATGAAAAGGAAAGAAAAAAAATTGCAGAAAATGGCTACAATAAAACCTTAGAAAAACATTTATATAAACATCATTTAAAAAACATCTTTAAATACATATGAAAAAAAAGATTAATTGCGTTGTCTGTGGATCAAGTAGGTCTCTATTTATTGAGAATGTTAGAAGAATTTTTAAGTTTAAAATTTATAGATGTAAAAACTGTGGTTTGTTTTTCCAACACCCAATTCCTTCAAAGAAAAAGCTGCAAAGTATTTATGAAGGAATCTATGATAAGAAGTTTAATCTTCCATGCGCAGAAAAAGCATTTGAAGTCCCTCACTCTGATTCAGATTTAAAAAAGATAGCTGAAATAAAAAAATTTTTTAAAAGAGGTACGCTTTTAGATATAGGAGCGTCCACTGGTTTTTTCGTAAAGAGCGTGAATGATCAAACGGGGTGGACTGCTCATGGAATTGAATATTCATCTGAGGCAGTCAGAAAAGCAAAAAATAATTTTAAGATACATATTATTCAAGGTGAAGTTACAAGTGTAAAAACCCCCTTAAAGACATATAATGTTGTAACTATGTACGCAGTCTTAGACCACATTCCTGATATTCATAAGACCTTAGATAAGATATATGAAAAAACAAGATCCAATGGACTGCTTGTTTTAAATGTTCAAAATAGCAATTCTTGGGAGTACTTACTATATAAACTTTTACACAAAAGTTATGCAGGTTTTATCTTCGAACACCTCTACTACTTTAACAAACATACAATTACTCTGCTTCTTAAAAAACATAATTTTAGGGTAATTCATATTACAAGCAGACAGTATTCTCCGCTTTCATTGCCTCCAAAAAGACCTTTGATTGGCTGGTTAACATTTATACCCAAATTATTTTTAGAATACACCTCTTTTGGAGGACAACTGCTCTTAGGGAATACGATAACAGTATATGCTCGGAAAATATGAAATACGGAAAAAATAAGATATTTAAATTAGAAAAATTACATAGTCAAAATATTGACAGGCTATCAACAGGTTTTGTTCCGCCTGAGTCTTCTGTTCTAGAAATAGGGTGCGCTACAGGATTTATGGGTGCGTATTTAATAAATAAAAAGAAGTGTAAGGTGGTAGGAGTTGAAAAATTTCCAGATGAAGCAAAAGAAGCAAAAAAAGTATTAACTAAAGTTATTCAAGGAGACATAGAAGATAATGACACTTTAAAAAAAATTTCCAGGGAGGGT
>CAZITH010000041.1:0-9451 GCA_964542125.1 uncultured Gammaproteobacteria bacterium
CCTGAGCGAAAATAATGTAGTCTTGGCCAACAGCTTGAACTAGAGCATCATAAAAATCATGTTCAGCCTTTGTTAGAAACCAATTGCGACGCTTGTAGTCGTACTTCCGCTTTTCATCTTCCGTATCAAACTTTTCTTTCAAGAGTCCAGTAACGACACCAATGACAACTATGATTGCAATAAGTGTGTAAATCGGTGTCATGATAGATTATATTTTAGCAAAAATCAGGCTATAATACCCGTAATCTCGTCTGCCATGTGTAGAAGGAGTATCCGAAACCGTCTCGAAAGGGGCGGTTTCAGCTTTATGAGTTTGTTTACATCTGGTGATCAAATGTAAACAAAGTGGCATAGTTTGCTTACATTGACTTCTTCCGCCCTTCGATCAATGATCGTCTGTAATGAAGAAAGAGGTTAAAAAATATCCAAAACATACCTGCCAGTTCTGTGGATCTGATCGTAAACTTGTAGAGACAATTATCGATGATGAGTTCTACTGGGACGAGACAACACAGATGTACCAACCTAATGGATTTACCAATAATTTTGAGCATACCGGTTATGTGCAATGTGCAGTATGTGAACAAGAATGGACCGGCATGTAACTTTTAATTTGAAATCAGTAAATTTAAAGTTGAGCCCTCAACTTTAAATACGTCCATATTAATAGTTTCTATGTTTTAGTTAGTGCTTTTAATTTTCTGGCATAAAGCAAGAAACGTAGTGTAAAACTTGTGCTCTTTCTATCATTTGATATCATTTACTATCATGAAGACACAAAAACTAAGCAAAGAGAGCAAAGAGAAATGGCTGAGTGTAGAAGAAGCAGTTGAGTATCTCAGTATAGGAAAAACTGTTCTCTACACTTTGGCCCGTGAAGGACGCATACCAGCCAGCAAGGTTGGTAAAAAATGGACATTTGAAAGAGATCAATTGGACGCTTGGCTTCGATCGAACCAGCCTCTAGAAGCATTTTTTACAGCACTGGATTTTAATATTGAAGAAAATGGCGCATTGCGAGAGCCACAAAGAGAAGCGTACCTTCGCACTTACGATTTTTT
The DNA here is from genome assembly GCA_964542125.1 of uncultured Gammaproteobacteria bacterium. GTDB lineage: Bacteria > Patescibacteriota > Microgenomatia > Levybacterales > GWA1-39-11 > JAGORM01. The sequence goes on from CAZITH010000041.1 coordinate 1,062, forward strand.
TCAGGCTGGTAAGAACAAAGCGATACTTCAAATCCCTGTAGGGTGCGGTAAATCTGGTCTTGCGGCAATACTTCCACTTGGCATCGCACGAGGCCGAGTGCTTGTAATTGCCCCCAACCTGACAATCAGAGATGGTCTCTACGAAGCTATGGATATTACAAATCGTCAAAAATGCTTCTGGCGTAAATCGAGCGTCCTTCCTGATTCTCAAATGACATCGGGACCTCTCGCTGTCACTCTTGAAACAGGAAATGTTAGTGTTGCTGAAAAAGCACATGTTGTAATAACAAATATTCATCAGCTCGCAACTAGTGTCGATAAATGGCTTACACAATTTCCTGATCGTTTCTTTGATATGATCATAATCGATGAGGCTCATCACAGTGCGGCAGACAGCTGGAAGAAAGTCCTTGAACGATTTCCAGAAGCCAAAGTGATATACATGACTGCCACCCCCTTCCGAAGCGATCGACAAGAAATCGATGGCGAACTCATTTATCGTTACCCTTTCAGAAGCGCGACTCTTAAGGGCTATATCAAACGTCTTAAAGCAAGCTATGTCGCTCCATCACAAATAAGTCTAGGTTTCGCAGACTCTGGTGGTAAAACTTATACTCTTGATGAAGTATTGGAAATGAAGGAAAAAGATTGGTTCAGTCGAGGAGTCGCACTCGCACAACCCTGCAATCAACACATTGTTGATAGTAGTTTAGAGAAACTTGAAGAATTACGACAGACCGGAACGAAACATCAATTAATTGCTGTCGCATGTTCTATAAATCACGGAAAAGATATTCGCTCAATGTACCGAGAGCGAGGCTATACCGCTGAAATAATTCATAGCGATATGGATTCGGAAGAACAAAAGAAAGTAATGCTTGATCTTAAGAGTGGTGTTCTCGACTGTATCATCCAGGTGCAGATGCTCGGAGAAGGATTTGATCATCCTAAATTAAGTGTCGCCGCAATCTTTCGACCTTTCCGCACACTAGCACCATACGTACAATTTGTGGGTCGGATCATGCGAGTAATCGTACAAAATGATCCAGGGCATCCAGATAATATGGGACATATAGTCACACACCTCGGCATGAACCTTGATCAGCGACTCAAGGAATTTAAGCAGTTTGAAAATGATGACGAATCATTCTGGCAAAAAGTAATCGGGGGCGAAGAACCTGAGGTGTCCAAGGCTGTACTCGAAGGAACAACACGTCGTAAGGTCCGAGAGAATGAGATCGTGGTAGATGGAGAGATAGTTGATTCACTGTGGGAAGAGGATTTTACCACCGTAGAAGAAAAACATGTTATTGAGGAGCTTCGGTCCAAACTCAAGTCTCTAGGTCTTGACCCAGATCAGGCTGAAGTAATGGTCAAGGCTTCACATAAACAAAATATTACACGAAATGCGCCCACAGAAGCATTTGCTGTTCAACCTCATCTAGCATGGAAAGAATCTCGTAAACGTCTTGATGAACAATCAAAACGAACGGCTAATATTTTACTCAACAATGTAAATCTTAAAGCTGTGGGTCGAGAAATCCCTTTCCAATATACAACCCTCGGCATTCGAGCGGTAAACAACTATGTTGCTGCACTTATGATGGTAAATGCGGAGATTGATAAGAAGTTGGGCAAAGATCGCAAGGACTGCTCGACAGAAGAATTTAAGACTACAATTGAATCTCTTGATCAGATACTTCAAAGCCTGGTACGTCGTATTAAAAAAGCTCAAAGCGAATATGAAAAAAATGTTAAAAGGTAAAACACCATCTTTGATAGGATTTTCAAACGGACGACCAAAACGAGTGTTGGTTCAGCGGAAAAGCGAATGCTGCCGTTGTAAACAAGATATTCTTCCTGGTGTAGATTGTTTTGATATCCCTCAAAAAAGTGCTGGTTTTACTAGAGAATGTCGACACTGTAAGAATTGCTACGAGAAAATACTAAATCAAACTCAAGAAGATTTAACATCGTTAAAATCTCTTTGAGATATGGAATAATTTTTAAATATAAATAATGAAACCAGTTGCAATTAAAACAAACAAGGAAGTAAAACATGTTTTTATAGATTCAAATATATTTTTGGATTTTTACAGACTTGGTAAGGAAGATTTGGAAAAACTAAATCAGCTCATTGATCTTATTAAGAATGGTGATATTAAAATTTATCTGACAAAACAAGTTTACGATGAATTTTATAGGAATCGAGAGGATACTTTTAAAAAAACATATAAAGGTTTTTTAGATTCGAAGATGGATATTCAGATGAACTCTATATTCAAAAACTACCCTGAATACCAGAAACTCACGCTTTTAAAAAGAGCTTTAGAGAAACTTAAATCTGATCTGGGTCAAAAAGTTGAAACAGACATGGATAAGAAGTCTCTCGTGGCTGATGAAGTGGTGAGAAAGATATTCGACGCATCTCAAGTCATAAATTCAGACATTTTTTTAGATAAGGCTGTGATAAGACACAGATTAGGGAATCCTCCTGGAAAGAAAAATAATAGTTATGGTGACGAAATAAATTGGGAAACTTTACTACAAACCGTCCCTGATAAGGAAAAATTAATCATTGTAAGCAATGATGGGGATTATGAAAGTCCAATGTCTGAAAGAAAAATTGATAGTTATCTTGAAGCAGAGTGGAAAAAGATAAAAAAATCAAAGGTATACCTATATAAATCTCTGGGTGTTTTTTTTAAAGAACACGATATCGCTATTGATTTTGAAATTGAACAAGATAAAAGTAGCCTAATCGAAAACTTGATAAATAGTCCAAGCTTCATGACCACTCATGAAGTGATAAGAAGGCTTTCCAAGTACAATTCTTTTTCTGATGATCAAATCAGAGGGCTATCTACTGCATTATTGGGTAACTCCCAAGTTAGATCAATTATTGGAGATGATGATGTTAAATCGTTTTACAAAGATAATCTTAGTTCAAAATCTGATATTTTTGATGATGAAACTTGGAGTGAATTAGAATCTCTAATTATTGTTGATCCAGTACAAGTTAATGAAGAAGTTGAGGACATAATCAAAAGTCTCAATAACAAAACTGAAGATATAGATCCGAACGATATTCCTTTTTAATTTAGAAATATTTTATTTTTTCTTTACGGGAATTTTATTTCAAAAAAGTATAATTAGTCTAGATCATCCAGCCGTATTGAGCTGTAAAAATAATTGTTCATTTACATCCCCAGTTCTAAGGGTTTTTGAGGGGTTTAGAAAAAACGTTAAAGATGGTAAAATCTATTTAACGTTATGAATCAAGTTGCATTTAAAGAAAAAACAATAAAGTGCAATAGATGTGGCACTGAAATTAATACTAATACACAATCGAGTTTGGTCTCTTGTCAGTGTAAGGCAATTTCAGTGGATGGATCGAATGGCAATGTTCGTGTACTGGGTAAAGAAAAGGATTACTCTGAAGCAAAGAAACCCACAACAAATAAAAAACTTTCAAAAAAGCAAATTGAGAATTCGATATTTGAAGGTGATTGTTTGGAAGCAATGTCACGATTTCCTGATCAAAGTGTTGATATGATCCTTTGTGATTTACCCTACGGAACAACTCAAAATAAATGGGACAGTATCATTCCCCTAGACGCCTTATGGAAAGAGTACGAAAGGATTATTAAAGTTAATGGAGTAATTGCTCTAACTTCTCAAGGGGTTTTTACTGCTCAACTTATAATGAGTAATCCATCTTTATTCAAGTACAAGTTAGCTTGGGTTAAATCAAAAGCCACCAACTTCCTTAATGCAAAAAAACAACCTTTAAGAAAGTACGAAGATGTATGTATCTTCTACAGAAATAAAATCTATCAACCCACCTACCACCCACAGATGTCAATTGGCGAGCCTTATAATAAAGGCCATCGAAAAAGCCAGATGACGGGTAGTTATGGAGAATTCAGTTCGACAGAGGTCAAAAGTGATGGACAGCGATATCCAAGCGATGTCATTTACTTTAAGACAGCAGAGAGCGAAGGAGAGGTCTTCCACCCTACTCAAAAACCAATTGAATTAGGTCAATATCTTATTCGTACATATACAAATAAGGGAGAACTGGTCCTAGATAATACTTCTGGTAGTGGAAGCTTTTTGGTTGCCGCCGCATTAGAGGGTCGAAAATTTGTTGGAATAGAATTAAACAAAGAAACGATCTTGCATAAGAAAAAAAAGATCGACCTCATCGAGGTGACTAAGAATAGAATTCTTAAATTCTTACCTAAGCTTAAAATTAACATCTATGGCAACAGTTAATTATAACGAAAGAAGCTGGGCCATCGATCTAATTACAGAGATTAATCTTTGGCTTGCTCAAAGAAACATATCAATTAAACGGGCTGGTGGTGAAAATACATTGAGATCTGAATCAAGATCTTTGTTTCCTGATGTCTTGCTTTTCGGTGATCTAGATAAGGGACGGATTCTACAAGGCTGGGAATTGAAAATGCCGGATACAACGCTTGAGGATGAGGAATTTATAAAGAATGCAAAACTAAAAGCAAAGATTCTTTCTCTAAATAGTTTCTTACTTTGGAATGTTTCAAGCGCAGTCCTATATAAAATCGAAGAGAACGATAGTCTAACTATTATAAAAACATGGAACAATCTAAGTTATGTAAAGACTCGAGAAGAAGTTCTTCAACATAAAGCAGAAATTAATAGCATGCTCGGAGAAATACTAAATGACATAAATAATTTCATATCAAACGGCACTGTTAAAAGCACCTCCGTTGTTACAGCTTTAAGTAGTGAGGCTGTTTTTGGACTTGTTCAAAATAATTTACCTGCCTATGCAGAATCTCTAAAACATGCAGCGACCATTGATTCAACCTTTTCTGATGAGGTAACACTCTGGTGGAGATATGCCAAGACAGACTATCCAGAGGAAAGAGATAAGTTTATTGTCCTAGCAAGAAACAATCTTCTCTTCTTGGTCAATAAGTTTTTATTTGCTCACATATTAAAATCATATCAAACCGATGCCAATACTGTAGATACTATTGGTCATGGCACTGATATAACAACAGCACTGACCATTTTTAACAATATTTCCGAGAAGTGTGATTTTTGGAATATATTTCAAAGTCAAAAAGGAGAAGAATTAATATCCACTGAAACATGGACTGATATTCTCAATTTTAATGAACTTCTAAAAGAGTTTGATTTTTCAAAGATCGATAAGTCACTACTCCATGACCTAATTGGTTTAACTGTATATCGAAACAAGCGTAAATTTGCTGGACAATTTACGACTCCCCCAGAACTAGCAAGGCTTGTTGTTCAGCTCACAATTAAGGATAAGGCAAAGCATGCAATCGACCCTTGTTGTGGAACAGGAACCATTGCTAAGGAAATATATAATTTTAAGAAAAGCCAAATAGGAACTGAAAAGGCCGTCGCTACTTTATGGGCATCTGATAAATTCTCGTTACCATTACAGATGGCTATGTTTAACCTGGCGGATCCTGAAGCCTTAGGCCACCTCATGAGAGTGTTTAAGAATGATGCGGCAAAGCTTGAGACGGGTCAGTTAATTAAACTTCATGAACCATTCAAGGGAACAGTGATTAATGAAAATCTTCCTAAATTTGGATATATTATTTCCAATTTACCGTTCGTACAACAAGAAGATCTCGAAGATTTAAATCCTGCCGCACTAGAGATCAATAAAGTCATTGAGGAAAAACTTGGAAGCGAATTTACTTTAAGTGGAAAGAGTGATTTGTATGCATATCTACCATTTCATTTCTGGAGCTTATTGGAAGACAATGGTCGTATTTCTATTATCGTTTCAAACTCTTGGTTAGGTACAGCCTGGGGTGAGAAATTCTATAAAGCACTAGGCGCTTTCTTTGAAATTGAGAATGTTGTTATTTCTGGAAATGGACGATGGTTTGATAATGCAAAAGTAGTTACAACAATAATAACTATAAGAAAAAGGGCTCAGCCAGGATTCCCTGTAGGAAATGAAGTAACCAAATTTACTGTCACGAAGAAAAAATTACAGAAATACACTCTTGAAGACCTAAATGAGATTAGCGCATTAGTATCCAGCGACAGGTCGGTCAATGAAGAAGATATTTCCGTTTCTTCTTATACCAACAAACAAATTAGTGAAATATTGAGTCTTGGTCCGAATCTCAACAGTTTCTTTTCAAATAATGAATGGCTAGTTAAATTTAGCGATAAATTGGTGAAAGTATCGGATTTCTTTGACATTGCTCGAGGAGAAAGAAGAGGTTGGGATCCATTATTTTATCCAAGTCAAGATAATCAAATCGAGGAAGAATATCTCAAGCCAGTATTGAAAACTCCAAGATCAATACATAATTTAATTGCTGAACCAGATGCTGTTGCTTTCTGTTGCGAGAAGTCAAAAGATGAACTAAAGGAACTAGGACACATTGGAGCCCTAGCTTGGATTAATAAGTTTGAAGGACAAACAAATGAGAGTGGCATTCCTCTGACCACATCGCTCGCAAGAAGAGGAATTCATTGGTATACCATGCTACCTTCTACGCTTGGAGAGATGGTTGCGAGTGTTAATTTTGGAGATAGATTATTTTTTGCTCGTTTCAATGAGCCGACATTCGTAAACCAAAGATTAGTTCGCTTTACTAGCAAAACTCAATTTGTAGATATAAAACTTTGTCATGCACTTATGAATAGTGTTGTTGGTTTGTTCTATATAGAGGCTATGGGCACTGGTAGAGGTGAGGGTGCTTTAGATTTAAGTAAAGATAAGATAGAAGATGATTTACGAATTGTAAACCCTAACTTAATTAGCGATGCAGATAAAGTAAAAATATTAGAATTATTTGAAAAATTAGAAACAAGAGAAATTCTCTCAATTACAAAAGAACTTGATCAAGCAGATAGAATCGAATTTGATAATGCAGTTCTTGATGCTATAGGATGCATTGATTATGGAGATAAAATTAAACAAGCTCTGTTAAATCTCTACAAAATTAGAACTGCTGTAAGCCAGTAAGACCCGTATTTCACCCCTAAACGCCCCTGTGTACGCTTTTCAACCCCTATTCAGGGGGTTTTTGCGTCTATGGCACGTTCACCCGAAATTCGCGAAAATACCCTTATTTAAGGCGGTAAAAGTAATACACCCTTTTTCGCCGTTTGTGGAGAGTACGATGAGGACATCCGAGAAAAGTAATTCCTACATTTCGTACGAATTTCAATTCTAGGATGACAATGTCGGTCCAAAAAGTAATGCACCATTTTTTGCTCTTTTTGAGATAGACAATAAGGATACCCATTGCACAGAGAGAGCTGAGTCAACTTGCAATGGGGGCTCAGCTCTTTCTGTTTTTGGAAAGAGCACTAAAGGTCGAAACACCTCATTATGCTTACCAAAAACGCACTAGAAGAATACAAACAAATACACCGAGAAGAGACCGGTACGGTCCTTCCCGATGATGTGCTTGCGAATGAGGCAATTAATTTGCTCACGCTTTTTAACTTCGTCTACAGACCAATCAAGAAAGCGTGGCTCGAAGAATATGGAAAACGACAAGGAGTTGATGGAGTGGATTCTAAGAGACAAATCAAAAACAAGAAAAGATCTCAACCACAACCAAAAGAAGGCATACCTCAATAAGCTGCATGCCAAGATAGATCGGTCCAAACTCCGCAAAAAGAATAAGTCGAGCAGATTCTTTGTTGATAACGAATATGTCCAAGGTGGATATTTGGCAACACTCTCCAAGCTCTGCACCTCGGTCTACATGGCACTGTTGGTCCATTGTAATACTGAAAGCCAGGCGGCATTTCCAAGCATCACCACTATCCAGGAACTTGTCGGCAGTAAAAACCGAAGTAGCATCATCAAAGCAATTCGAATCCTTGAGGGGTATGGCATTATCGGCGTCACCCGAGCAGATGGCGCATTCAACATGGTCAATCTCTACACCTTTCAATCGAGCGAGCTGTGGTTGCCGGTCCCTAACTGGAATCGGAAGATAAAGATATCCGAGGCACCACCGCAGTTGCAAAAACAGCATCCTCGCAGTTACAACAAGCGACCATATCGCAGTGACGATAATGAAACTCTAACTAACCTAAGAAAAAACTCTCCTAATTCTGTAACTCACATTGGAGATGTGTTAAGGGGAACAATGCAGAAATTGCAGATGCCAAGAAGTCAGGAGTCAGTTGCTATTCGAGACCCTTCTGGGGATACTGTCGTTCGTCCACCAAATGAGGTAACCGTTCCCGAAATAACGGGAAACTTACGGGAAGATGGCAGTGACGATAATGTAACCGCCATAGAGCAAAGCCTGCCATTTAAAAACGGTGAAAAACGGGCAGATGAGCAAGATAACCAAACCATTACAAGCGCATATGAATAA
>CAZITH010000042.1:0-9348 GCA_964542125.1 uncultured Gammaproteobacteria bacterium
TACTGAAGCTTCTGAGTCTATCCTACAACAAATACCTACTGCAGTATCCGTTGGTAAAATTGCAAGTCCTCCCGAAGAGAGAAGATTGATCACCTTTTTTATATCATTCATATTTGACTATATTTATTATACGAACATTTTCCTTATTCAAAGAAAATCTTACTTCCCACCGTTTTTCTGGAAGTTTCTCAATTTTTTCTGCCCACTCTACTATTTTAAAAAGATCTTTATCTTCAAAAATCTCTGATAAACCAATCTTTTCAAAGTCTTTAGCATCTTCTACTCTATAAAGGTCTATATGGTAAAATTTTTCGTGCTTTCTAATTATAGGAAATGTTGGAGAGATTATTCTAGTTTCTACGCCTAATCCTTTTGCAACGCCTTTTACAAAGGTTGTTTTACCAAACCCTAAATCTCCATACAAAAGGACAATGTCTCCTTTTCTGAGTTTTGCTGCAAATTCTTTTCCGATTTTTTCTGTTGCGCTTTCTGAATAAGAAATACAATTCATAGTGCTTCCTGTCCTTTCTTTCTGAACTTTTGAAAGAGAAGTATACCACAAGATAGGCACAAAATTCCAAAAGACAGAAGCAATAAAATAACTCCTGAGAAATTTGGATTTTTATTTTTGGAAATCTTTTTACTATTTTCTGTAATTTGCGGAGCAGCAGACGCCGCAAGAACTAATTCCCCATTTGGTGTACCAGACACTGACGCAGCCTGTGAATCTTCTTCTGGGAAAGGACTGTCATCCTGAGTATTATTGGAATAGAGCTGATTATTTATAGCTTGTTGTGTTGGAGAAAAATTTTCTTTTGGGATTTGTGTGGGTTTACTTGTAGGAATTGGGGTTGGGGTTTTAGTTGGAATTGTAAAGTTAAAATTTAACTCCTGCTGTGAATCAAAGGTGCCTGAGCCGGAATTTGTAAAGCGTTCTATTTTAAAATTATAGTTTCCACTTTCTTTGCAGCCCGAATCAGATGGATCAATTTTTACTTTAAGAGTTCCGCTCCAACTACTGGATTGTATAACTATGGGTAAAAAATTTTTCCATTTATCATCTTTTGAATAAGGTCCAGAATAATATTCCTTACCGTTCCAGGTTAATCCACAGTAGTCAGTAGTGCTCGGTTTAGAGAATACACCTCGCAGATAATACGTAGTACCATCCTGAGAATTGATAGATAATAAGGTTTTTATTTCTATTTCTGATTCGTATGGTAGAGATTTATTCTCAGTAGATAGAGAAATGCTTGCAGCGTAAACTTTTACTGGAGTTAAAAGAAAAATCAGTAAAATAAGGAAAAAAATGCGGCGCATAAAATTCCTGCCGCTTTTTGATTGTACGGTTTAAACCTAATGTAATCAATTGCAGAATCAGAAGGTCACTTTATCAATTCGCAAGAATTGAAAAGTAAACAACATAAATTATTATAATTAGAAAGTTACTTTATCAACCTCAAAAATACTTCCTACTGAATAGTGGTCTGCAAACTTAATATCGTGACCGTTAGGGATATATGGATCATGCATAACGTAGTCCCCATTACTTCCGCTTTTCAATACTACAAAATGGGTTCCCCCATACGCATGAACTCCCACAACCACTGGGTCTCCTCCAGACAATGTAGAATCAATGTATGCACCCACCCTGTTTGAAGAAGTCCCATTTGCAGATATAGAATATTTCAAGTACGCAGGATAATAAGAGGCAAAGTTATCAGAATTAACGTTTATTGAAATTGGGGTTACATCTTTATGGCCGTAATGTGTATAGATCATTGCCATAGAAGTAACTAGACAACCATCGCTTGCTATGGTGTACTGCGTATGGTTAAGCGCCATACCCCCCCAAGAAGAATCTCTTTGGTTATAGTAACACCCCCAACTGTCACAGTTAGTTTGTCCCGACAAAAGCGTTGCCCCTCCTTGATTTTGCGTAAAAGCAGAAAAACCCGCAAGCTGAGCCTGAGCATTTGCTAACAGCTTTTGGTAATTTGCCTCACTTCCTCTGGTGTCAGAAAGAAGCGATTCTTTTGCATCCTTATCTTTGCTTAACTGTGCGGTGTAATCAGTAAGCTGTTTTTTTAATGCCTCAACTTGTCTTTGTTTTTCCTCAAGCTGATCTTTTTCATCAGAATAATTTTGTTTAGATTGTTGCGCTGCGTAAATAGTTTTTTTATCATTTGCCTCAACTAGTTTTAAATAGGTTAAGCGGGTCATAAAATTTGAGATATTACTGGACCCTAAAAATAACTGCCAGGGATCAATTCTTCCTACCTGGTATGACGCATTTACCCTGCTAATTAATGCCTTCGTTGTTTGAGAAATACTATCCTCAAGTTCGGTAATTTTATCTCCGGCTGTGTTTATGTCTTTATTTAATTGCTCTATCTGTCTTTTTGTGGATTGTATTTTTAACTCAGTAAGATTAATTTGATTATCCATAATACCAATCTGGGAGGACAAAGTATTTTCTTGGCTTTTCAGGTCGTTTATTTTCCCTTCATATTCTTTAATTTTATTTTGTAAGTCATTTATTGCAGATGAGTTATCAGGTGCTGACGTAGGAGTAGGTGTAGGGGTAGGATCATCCGCCCGCGCAAATCCTACTCTCATGAAAAAAAAGAGGAGAAGAAAAGTTGACACAAACAAGAGGAAACGTTTTTTCACCATGGCGCTTAAATCTTACAGTTTAAGTTACTTAAGATACCGTAGTACTGCTATAAAACTTGCAAACATTCCAAGAAAACAAGCAGCCAAGACTTCTAATCCTAAAATCTCTAGAGAAAGAATGTATGATATTGGGAAAATTGGAACACCCTGAAGAAATTCACTAATTCTCCCGGTCAATGAAAAAAGAATTCCATAGGTAACTGCCCAGCCAACAACTGCGCCTAACATTCCATAGAGTGCTCCTTCTAATAAAAATGGTGTTCTAATAAACCAGGTAGATGCTCCAATTAATCTCATTATCTCTATTTCTTCACGCCTTATGGTAATTTTTATTCCAATTATGGTAAGAATTACAAAAATTGAAACAAGAGACAAAACAGAAATTACAACTATTCCTATAATTCTTAGAGCGTTTGTCCATGCAATAAGCCTATCCACTATATCTTTTTGAAAAGATATCTGGTCTATATTTTTAGATTCTTTAATAATAGGAACTAATGAAGATAAATATTCAGCTTTAGATGTTTGAATTTCCAGTGATGCCGGCAATATGTCAGCAGTCACTAGGTCAAGTGTAGATGGTTGGTTTTTGCTTTGTTCCTTAAAGATTTTGAGAGCTTCATCCTTAGATACATACCTAACAGATACCGTTTTCCCTGTATCTTCAATCCTTTTTTTAAGTGCGCTAATTTCTTCCATAGATGCGTTGTCAGTAAAAAACACGGTAAGCTGGGGTTTGCTCTCTAAGTAATCTATCAGTCTTATTGAGAAAATGGTTAAAAATGCAAAAACGGAAACTGTAAAAAAGGTTAATGTCATAATAAGAGCTGCAGAAATTGCCTGGTAGGGGGAGCGCCTCATGTATTTAAAAACTGTCTTAAGATGCATCTTTTTCTTCCTCCTTTTCCTCTTTTTCTTCTTTGTGGTGTTTTTTCTTTCCGTGCTTATCTTCTTTTAATTTTCCGTTCTCCAAGATAATCACCCTATCATCTGGATGAATAAGTTTTTCGTTATGGGTCGCCATAAAAATAGTGGTGCCTTTTTTATTAATACTTTTTAATAAATTTACAATCTGGTCAGAAGTTTTTGAATCTAAATTTCCTGTGGGCTCATCTGCTAATAAAATTTCTGGCTTAAATACCAAAGCGCGAGCTATGGCTACTCTTTGGCGTTCTCCTCCGGAAAGTTGAATTGGGAATTTGTCTATAGAATCCGCTAAATCTACCTCAAGAAGTGCTTCTTCTGCCTGTTTTCTTGCGTCAGTTTCTGAAACCCCGGAAAAAAAAAGGGGCAGCATCACGTTTTCCGCAACAGTTCTATCCATGAGAAGCTTTAAGTCTTGGAAAATTACACCCACTTTTCGTCTTAATGTTGGGATTTGTTTTTTGGGAAGTTTTGCTATATCCCACTCTCCCAGCATAATATTTCCGGAAGATGGAAGAAGATCATGGATAATTAACCTGAAAATAGTAGTTTTTCCTGATCCAGTAGGACCCATCAAATACGCCATCTCTCCTTGAGGAATAGTAAAGGATACCGCATCTAGAGCAGTTGAATCATTATATTTCTTGGTGACATCTGTAAAAACTATCATTGAAGCATACCTAAGAAGCTAGTTTTCTATCTGAGCACGCCCTACATCCATTAACCAACCTGCTGCCTGGGCGCTGTTTGTCTGCCCCCATACCTTAATTTTTTTGCCAACTAGCTTACTTAAATCTAAAACAGAAGATGTAAGATATACGTTTTGTGATTCCCCCCCTGGCCTTTCTAGATGATATGCTCCTTCACCATCTATTCCTCCCTCTTTTAACACACCTTCTGCGGAATCCTTAAATGCTTTCTCATCACTGGACCCAAAAACTGTTCCAGGTTTTAAATCTTCAATTTTAGTTGTAGAATTAACCGCAACTACTGCAGGTTTTCTCATAGCAAATAAAAGCCCGACTCCTATACCTAAAACAACCGCAGCTATGAAAATAAAAAGGGAATATTTAACTAAAAAATTTGAATGGGTTTTTTTTGCGTGGTGGGCCGCTTTACCATCAAAACTATGAACAACTGACTTGCCTTCCATACAGTCTAGTAAACCATATTTGGAAATTTTTTACAAGCCTGATGCAGTAAACTTGGAGAAAACTAAGACTGCTTCAGCTCAGCCTCAATAAATAAATCCAAATCTCCGTCTAAAACCGCCTCCACATTCCCAGACTCTATTTTTGTTCTCGTATCTTTAATCAATTGGTATGGGTGCAAAACGTAATTTCTAATTTGATTCCCCCAGGATGGCGCAACATACTCTCCTTTAATATTTTTCTCCATTTTTACTCTATCTTCTTCTTGCTTGGCCCATAACTTTGCTTTTAAGATTTTTAAGGCATTTTCTCTATTTTGATTTTGGTATCTTTCCTGGGAACAGGTGACCACTAACCCGCTTGGTTTATGCGTAAGTCTTACAGCAGTTGAAACCTTATTAACGTTTTGGCCACCATGCCCGCCGCTTCTAAAAAAATCCCATTCCAAATCATCTTCTTTTATCTGTACGTCTGAATCTGAGTCAATTTCTGGCAGTACCTCCACTAAGGAAAATGAGGTTTGCCTTAAATTAGCTGAATTAAATGGAGAAAGACGTACTAATCTATGCACTCCCTGCTCTCCCTTTAAATATCCGTATACATTTATTCCTTTTGCCGAAAACACAACTTTTTTAATCCCAGCCTCTTCCCCAGAAACCACGTCTATCTCCTCCATATTCCAACCTCTTTTCTCAATATATCGCGAATACATTCTGTAAAGCATTTGGGTCCAATCCATTGCGTCCACTCCTCCCTGACCTGCATGGATAGTTATGATTGCGTTGTTTTTATCATGTTTTCCTGAAAGATACAGCAAAACTTCAAGATTTTTTATAAAATGCTCCAGCTCATCATAATGTCCTAAATTTATTAGCTCTTCTAATTTCTTACCATCCTCTATTTCCTTCTGAAGATTCCCCATCTCCTTCATTTTTTGAGTTGCGGCTTCAGTATCTTTCCAAAAATCCGGATTTACAGAAAGCGCTTCAATTTCTGAAAGTTGGCGCTGTTTTTCTGCTAAATCTAACTTCTGAAGAATTATTTCCGCGCGTTCTTTTAATTCCTGTTCGTTCATATGTGAATTTTACCACATATTATGCGTTCCAAATATAATTTAAACGACACCTAAATCTGTCACTTTTATCTGATTGCATGGAAAATCGAGTAAGTGAACGCCAGGAATGGGGAAAATGTGAGGAATAAAATGACGAATCATGGCCCATTCAGTGAACGAGTAAGATTTGAAAAGCATAAAGATAAATCGTGGCAGGAGTTTTTGGTTCTTTTGACGGCTCAAAAGAACAAGAGATTAATGTATTGAGGGGCTTTGTTTTTTACTTTCCCCGGCAGGAAAGTACAAAAATCATTTTTTACAAACTAAATTACAAAATGTTTCTACAGGGTTGCCTTTTCCTTTTTGAAGACTTTGAAGATCTAAAATAATTTTTTGAAGTGCTGCGTCAGATGCGGTTAAATTATCAGGGGTTAAACTACTTAATTCTTTTTTTGCCGTCTCAAGTAGTTTTGTTGCATCTTCTCCGCTGGGCAATTTTACTTCAGAATTTTTTGAGTTTACAACTTGCGCACCTAATACTTTTGATGCTTTTTCTTTAGCTTGCTGAAAAAGATAATACCCTCCAATACCAACAAAAACTAAAATTATACATGCTGCAAGAATTTTTTTTCCACTCCATGACTCTACCACCTGTCCTTCTGAAAAACCTTCCTCCCTATCAATTCCCCTTCTCATGTATTATTATTTTACCATCTCAGATCAACTTCAATTTTTGAGTTATTAAAGCAATTCTTTAAGCTTTTTAAAGTCTTCAAGTAAAAGTTTTTTAAATTTTACAAACCTAAGGGCCGCGGCGGGATGGATAGTTACAAAATATTTTCTATTATTTCTATTAAGTATAGTTCCATGTATTTTAGATGCTTGCACTTTTTCTCCTAAAACACCCTGAACCGCAACGTTTCCTAAAAGCACTACCACTTTTGGATTAATAACTTGAAGCTGTTTATCTAAATGTGTTTTTCCGTGAGAAATATCAGAAGGTTTAGGTGTAACATATGTTGGCAAATACTTTACTGGGCTTGTAATATATACGTCTTCCTCTTTAAGCCCTGATTCATTAATTAATGACCTTAGCAGCTTACCAGAACGTCCTACAAACGGTCTTCCGGTTTCTGCTTCTGTTCTCCCCGGAGCTTCTCCTATAAATACCACGTCTGCATCCGCGGACCCTTCTCCTACAACCGCTTTACCAATTCTGTCTACCTTGCATTCACCGCAATTAAGAATCTCATCTGCTACATCTTGAAGTTTTTTCTCTTTCTCTTTTTTTGTCATAAGATTAGAGATACTATAACGAATATTAGTGAGGGACTCAAGAAGTAAAGGAAAATTTAGAAGTTAACAAAGTACTGAATCTTTGCTTTTGATTGTAAACTAGCAAGCCAAGTTTGGAATTTTCCTGAAAGTTTTTGCTGCTTGAGTTGAGTTCTCACTGAATCTCTTATTGCGTTTTGGTCTTCTGTTTGAGGAAGAGAGTCTTTATTTTGTTCAATATATGTGTCTATTTCTTTATCGGAAACTTGGGAATCTTTGTCAAAGTATTTTTCAATCATTTTTTGAATTTTTAGCTGATCCATAAGATCAGCTCTAGAAAGACCTTGCTCAGCTAAAGCTTCTGTGAGAGTTCTCTGCTGTTTTTTAAGCGTATCTTCAATTTTTTTAATTTCTGCGTTTACTTCTGCATCAGTGACAGTAATATTATTTTTTTGCATTTCTTGAAGAATTAATTTTTTAGTGAGCACAGTCTCAAGAGTTTTTTTACCAAACTGTTTTTCTAACTGTTGATCAATTGACCATCTTGTAATTATTTGTCCATTCACAATTGCAACTATAAATAAACCTCTAAAAATGTACAGCAAAATTGCAATGACTAAAACCCCAAATAATATTCCTACTTTTACTTTGGAAACAGTTTTTCGAGGTACTGGAGCATTTTCTACTGGCGCTGATTGCGCGGTAGTTTTTTTAGCTGCTGGCTTTATTACTTTTTTGGAAGTTGTTTTTTTTGCTTTTGTTGCCATATGTCGTCTTAATTTAATACATTATACAGATTAGAAAGTAAAAAGCAAGCTAAGACTTTACTTTTTTTATCTCATCCAAGAACTCATTTGTAAGAACTTTAATTCCGCTTCTTATTTTTTCTTCAATTTCTAAAGTATTTTCTTTAACATGCTCCCATATTTTTTCATGGTCATTTTCCCTTACTAATTCTACAAATTTCTTTTTGTGATTCTCTGGTAAGTCAGATAAAACAACATCTAAAACTGTATAGTGAATACTTGAATGAACATGCTGCATGAGATCTTTTTTCTCATCTTCTGAGAGATTTAAATTATCTAATTCCTGCTCTACTATTTCAGTTTCTGCTAAATGTGCGTAAAATGATTTTTTCATATTTTAATTTCCTAAGGCTTGTACTGGCCCCAGCGGTATTTCATCAGTTGGGTCATCCACAAAAAAATATAACACTGGACCACGTTGTGCACCATCTACCCGTTCTAAATATTTCATAACTTCCGGGGACCCTCCCAAATGTTTTCCAGTAGACTGTCCGGGTCCAGCATCTGCAATGTCTACTATCATAGACTTCCCGTTTTCCGGATTAACCAGCAGCATTTTTCTGTATTTAAAAAATTCTATGTAGCGCCTTACATTTTCATCAAAACCTGGAGCTAAAAATGTCTGAACCGCTATGTAATATTTTTCTCGTTCTACATCTTTTTTGGTCATGTCAAATTTTGATGGAGCAAAATATCCCCATGCCCCTAGACCCGGGGCCATTCCTTGTTCTGCATATTTTTCCGCATCATCCGTGTTATCAAAATGACTCCCCATAGAATCTCCTGGGTAACGGGCTAAGTGCTGCTCCTGACCTATAAGTCCATATGACCTATTTAGTCTAATTCCATCCAGTTCCGCCGAAACCTTCATGTGAAAAGACCTAGATAGAATTTCAGAAATATCTTTTTCCTGCTGTGGAGTTAATTCAGCAACGTCTTGCGGCAATACTCCATGAAGATCTGAAACTAAAAATGACTGAGGAGTAATAACTATCTTATTTTCTTCAACTGCGGGAAGGTTTGTCTTGGGCTGCACAATAGGAAGAGGGTTTGCAAAAAGCATAATACCAGCCATCATTCCAGCAGTAATACTAACCGGCTGTGTTCTCAAAACAGAAAGCGCATCCTTATGTTTTTCAACAATCTGATTCTTGAGCTGAGAATGTTTTTGAGAAAAAGCAGACTTTAGCTGATGAAATGGCGAATCCCCCATTCCTTCATTGTTCCTAAATTTGAGCCTTATGTCAAGTCATGCTTGCATTATAAATAAGTAGGTTGTAGAATCCTTTACAAATGCCTGCATCAGCTGAAAATGGTACACGCCCCAGAAGAGTTGTTGTTACTGGCGTTGGAGCTGTTACTCCTTTAGGAAATAACGCAGAAACCACCTGGAAGAATTTACTTGCCGGAAAATCTGGGATAGTTCCCCAGGACGTTCCTCACACAGAAATTAGAGCAGCTG
>CAZITH010000043.1:0-9280 GCA_964542125.1 uncultured Gammaproteobacteria bacterium
ATGTGGATGCGCTTGCACGTTAAAACGCAAAAGTTTGATTTTTAAGATCTTGAATAATTCCAGAAATTAAAACTTCCGTATCCTGAAATCTATCCTGACTTCGTAAAACTACAATAATATACGTGTGATCATTATATGAAAAAGAAGTCACAAGCACTCCCTCTGCTTCATTTGTAAATCCAGTTTTAACACCAGTTACATTGGGTATTGCTAATAATTCGTTTAGGTTTTTTAACTCGTGAGGAATAGTTTTCTCAACATTGTAAACTGTTTTTTTCTTTGTCTTTACTATTTCTGCAAACACAGAATTTTTTAAAGCATGGGATGCTAACCTACTTAAATCATATGCTGTAGAATAATTATCATCTTCATACCCTGCTGGATCTACAAAATGTGTGTTGGATAAGCCTAACTCTTCTGCTTTTACATTCATTTGGTTAACAAACCCATCAACTCCCCCAGGATAATTTTCTGCAAGCAAATAAACTGCGTCATTACCTGACGGAAGCATGACTCCATATAAAAGATCTATAAAAGAAATTCTTTCTCCCAGAAAAAGTCCCATTTTAGACCCTTCCCTGTTAACAGTTGGGTAATCAGCAGTAAACACAGTATTTTTAGAATAATAATCTAAAGCAACTAGAAGTGACATAATTTTTGCTGTAGAAGCAGGTGAAAATCTTAGGTTTTCGTTTTTAGAAAGTAATGTTATATCCTGGTCTGAATCATAAATTGAAAGCGCTTTTGAAGACGTTAATAAATCGGGACGTTTTAAAAAATAGGAAAATGTAGCAGTTCCTTTTTTTTCAGATGGAATATATCTTAAAGAAATAAATTGACTTACAGTTATAAGAAGAATAACTAATACTAATAAAAATAAATTGAGAACCAAAAGGCTTAAGATGAGATAAATGTGAGGAAATTTTTTCTCTTCAATAAGGTCCTTTACTAATCCTTTAAATGTATCCGGAACTTTTTTAAGATTTTCTTTCTTAATCTTCTTTTTCATGTGCGGCAGAAAAGCGCTGGTCTACGCGCTCCATATCTCTGGGGAATAAAGAAGCCTCACGAACATTTGAAAGTTCTAATAATTTCATAGTAAGTCTTTCTAAACCAAAAGAAAATCCACCTTCGGGAGGCATACCATATTTAAAGGCTTGCAAATAAAGTTCAAAATTATCTGGATTAACATCTTTTTTAATCATGGCTTGTTTTAATTCATCATAATCTGAAATCCGCTGTGAACCGCTGAGAATTTCTAGTCCTCTAAATAAAAGGTCATAACTTAAACTGTATTCAGGATCCTCTGGATCAGGCTTGGTATAAAATGCCCTTTTTTTAGTAGGAAAATGCGTTATGGTAACAAAATCTGACTTTTGGGTTTCATGCGCCCATTTACATATTTCTATTTCATCCTCAGGATTTAAATCCATTTCTTTGGATAAATCCCGTCCAGTTCTTTCAGATACTATTTTTTGTGCTTCCCTAAGCGTCAAACGCGGCACTGATTCGGAAACTAAAGGTTTTTCTACATGAAACTCTGAAAGGATGTTCTCATATTTTTCAGACACATTTTTTATCATAGAAGTTCCTACAAATTCCAATGCATCTAAAAGTTCTTCAAAATTTTCTATAAAACCCATTTCTATATCCATCTGGGTGGCCTCAGTTAAATGTCTTGTGGTGACTGAAGGCTCTGCTCTATACGCTTTTGCTATGGTAAACACGCGCTCAAATATACTTACCATTATTTGTTTATACAGTTGAGGACTCTGTGTCATATATGCTTTGTGGTTAAAATAATTTACCTCAAAAACTTCTGCTCCTCCTTCTGTGGCACCCGCTGCAATAGTAGGAATAAAAACTTCTATACACTCTAGCTTTTCTGCAGCTTTTCTAAATTCCTGTGCAAGAGCGGCCTGGACTATAAAAATTTTTCTTACCACGTCATGTCTTAACGTTAATGACCTAAAATCTAGAAGAGTGGGAAGCTCTAAATTAAGCTCCCTTCCACCCATATCAAACGGCATTTCATGTGCTTTCTGAATGATTTCTAAATCTTTAGCTTCTATTTCTATAGTCCCTGTAGAGATATTTTTATTGATATACCGTTCGCCGCGTTCTTTTACTAACCCTTTAATCCTAATTACGTCTTGGGAGCCTAATTTTGCAAACTCAGATGGTAGATCTCCCTCAAATGCTCCCACCTGAATAGCTGCACTTCTATCTCTAAGATCAAGAAACGCAATCTTCCCATGAGCACGCACAACCTGAACCCATCCTTCCAGGATTACTTCTTCCCCAATTTTTCCAAGACAATCAAGCGCTAATGTTCGTTTCATAGTTTTATTTTTTGACAAAATGAATACAAAGGTACATTCATGTTGTCACCCTGATACCGCGTAAGCGGGAGAAGGGCTTCATTAAATTACACTCATATTGTATCTTGTGGCTAGATCATTGACAAGAGGTACAATCAGTGATATAATTAGGCTTATAGTATGAAACGCATTCTTACCAAGTCCTTTTTTGCACTCCCAATTTAGGGGGTTGGAATGTGTTTTTTCCAAACTCCCAGCAATGGGAGTTTTTTTCGTTTTTAGGGACATGTAGCACAAGAAAAGAAATTTTTTAAATCTTAATTAACTATGAGAGAATTTGAAACACAAGTTACAGAAAGCAACCAAAGAAATACAGGACCAAAATCTTTTGAAGAAGCTCGGCAAGCATCTGCGGCAAAAGCCCAAGAAATCTTTAACACGGCAGTTGCAATGAGGGATGCTTTCGGTAAACATGTTAGGGTAGTTGCAGGTACAAGTGAAGTTATATACAGGTTTTATGAATTTGGTCAAGGAGAAACTAACCTATCCAATCATTCTCGAAGAACAAGAGCTCGAAGCACTTCAAGTGGGCATAGACCACAAACAGAAACAGCACAATCATCTCCTCACAGAAAAGCAGCGGGTGAGGCATGGAGTTCTTACAAAGGAGATAATGGAACAATTACAAAGGGCCCAGGAAGATATTCTGCTTCAAACACCAGAGTAAGATAAGGCAATATCTTTTATTCGTAGCTCCATCTTATTCTTGCCATTCCACGTATTTACACTTAAAGAATAGCAGATATCTATTAGGCTTTTTGCTTTTATTTCCTGCTCATCTGTATGTCTAAACTTAATTCCTTTAAAGATATTTCCGTCCTGCTCTAAAACTAATTGCAAGTGATTGCCTTCCTTACCCACCTTATTTACTGAAATTACATTTACTCCTTTTGTCATAAAAACCGGTTCTGGATTTCCTACCCCATATGGTTTTAATGTAGATATTTCATCAAACAATTCTAAAGTTATTTGATTAAAAGAAAGCTCAAGGTCTATTAATACGCTTCTTTCAAATAACTTCTTATCAAACTCTTGTGCTTTTTTTAGAATCTCCTTTTTAAATAATTCTAGATTTTTTGTCTCTACGCTAAATCCAGCTGCCATAGGATGCCCTCCGGCTTCTTTTAGCAGATCTGAGCAAGACCTTATAAGCTCTATAATATTCACCCCGGGAATTGATCTAGCAGAACCCTTAGATATTTTTTTACCTATTGAAACTGCAATAGAAGGACGGTAAAATTCTTCTGTTAATCTAGAGGCAATAAGCCCTATCACGCCCTGATTATAATTTTCATCTGAAGCAAAAAGTAAGCTGTCTAGATTTTCTCCATGTTTTTTAATATTTTCTACAGCAGTTTCTGCACCAGTTTTAGTTAGGTCCTGTCTTTCTTTGTTTATTTCTCCTAATTCTAATGCAAGCATTTTTGCTCTATTTTTATCAGTTGTGCAGATTAATCGTAAAGAATCCATGGCATGGGAAATTCTCCCGCTGGCATTTAATCTGGGGGCTATAACGTGTCCTATATGATAAATTTCTATGTCATCTTTTTTTATTCTTGCTTGCTCAAAGAGTGCAAGAAGCCCAATTCTTTTTGTTGATCTCAAATACTCCAACCCAAACTTTAAAAGGGCACGACTTGAACGGTCTACTGGCACTAAATCTGCAACAGTTGCAAGAGCTACAAGCTCCAAAAAGTTATCAGGTGTCGGTTCACTGTTCACGGTTTTTTCTGAGAACTGTGAACTAAGAACTGTAAACAATTCCCTCGCAAAAATCCACGCAATTCCTGTACCACAGATTGCGGTTGTATGCATAATTGAATATGCATCTGGTAATTTCTCGCCTTTTACATGGTGGTCGGAAATTATTACGTCAATATTATTTTTATTCGCAAACTCTACAGGAGCATTCGCAACAATTCCGTTATCCACTGTAATAATAAGCCCAACTTGTTTATTTTCCTCAAGAATATTTTTTATTCCTTCTTCAGATAATCCATACCCTTCATTTACCCTATGGGGAATATATGGTTTAACGTTTTTGTAGAAAGCATACAAAGTTTCCCATAAGATAGCGGTGCCACAAATCCCATCTACGTCATAATCACCATAAATAATAATTGTCTGATTTTTAGAAATTACCTCTTTTATTTTTTCTAGAGATTTTTCTATTTCTTTTAAGTCCATTCCTACAGAAGACGAGGTTATTTTTTTAAGACTCGGGGATAAAAACTCTTTTGTCTCCGTTTCTTTTATATCTCTATTTTTTAAAAGTATTGATAGTATTTCCTCACTACTTGTTACGGGCTTGTTATGAAGTACTTTCCAATGTTTCATGATAAAATCAATATTAACATATGAAAGACAAAATTAACCCTGATGTTTTTAAGATCTATAAGCGAATGGAAAGCGCTGGGTTTGAAGTGTTTTTTGTAGGCGGATGTGTCAGAAATTTATTATTAGAAAAAGAGCCTAAAGACTGGGATCTAACCACAAATGCAACACCTGAAAATATTTTAGCAACTTTTCCTGACGCGTTTTATGACAACGCTTTTGGAACAGTAGGAATTCCTCTACCAAATATTTCCGAGACCGAACACCAGGGGGTGGTAGAAATTACTACATACAGAACGGAAGGAACATATAAAGACCATAGACGTCCTGATAAAGTTGTATGGGGAAAAACCATAGAAGAAGATTTAGAAAGGCGCGATTTCACAATTAATGCAATGGCGTTAAAATTTAGTCCAGATGCTGAAATTATTGATTTATTCGGCGGTCAAAAAGACTTGGGGAAAAAAGTTGTTAAAGCTGTAGGAAAACCTACAGAACGGTTTAAAGAAGACGCTTTAAGACTTATGCGGGCAATAAGATTTGCAACTCAACTCTCGTTTTCTATAGAAGAAAAAACACTACAGGCAATTATAGCTGACGCTAATCTTATTCAGCATGTTTCAGGTGAAAGAATACGGGATGAGTTATTAAAAATTTTAGGATCTAGTAATCCGTATGAAGGTATTATGCTATTAGACGCAACTGGAATTTTGGACTTAATACTTCCAGAGCTTTGCCTAGGCAAAGGGGTTTCCCAACAGCGCCCCGGACGGCATCACACTGCAGACGTTTTTACCCATAATGTCCTTTCTTTAAAATATACTCCTGCAGAAAACCCAATAGTTAGACTTGCAACGCTTTTGCATGATGTAGGAAAACCTAGGGTGAGGTCTGAAGATGAAAATGGTTTAGTTATTTTTTATAACCATGAGGTAGCAGGGACTAGAATTGCAAAAGAAATCTCAGATAGACTCCACCTTTCTAAAAAAGAACGCGAAAAAATAATGACGTTAATTAGATGGCATATGTTTACTATAGATGAACATATTACAGATAGTGCGGTGCGGCGTTTTATAAGACGTGTAGGATTAGAAAATGTAAAAGACATGATAGATTTACGGATTGGCGACAGGTTAGGTTCTGGTACTCAAACTGCGCAGTCTTGGCGGCTTAAGAAGTTTAAAGAAAGGATTGAGAAAGAATTAAATCCTCCGTTTTCTATTAATGATTTAGTAATTGACGGAAATGACATTATGAAGGAATTAGATATGAAACCAGGACCCAAAATAG
This sequence comes from uncultured Gammaproteobacteria bacterium, assembly GCA_964542125.1. Lineage (GTDB taxonomy): Bacteria > Patescibacteriota > Microgenomatia > Levybacterales > GWA1-39-11 > JAGORM01. Next base: position 6,006 of record CAZITH010000043.1, read on the forward strand.
GAAAAATATTACATACCTTATTTGAAGAAGTTGATGAGGATTTAAGTTTAAATAATAGAGAACATTTACTCAAACGCATAAGGGAATTAAAGAGTTAGGTAGTTCTCTGTTCATAGTTCACGGAATATGTTGAAATTCGAAGAGCTTCGAGTTTACCAACAAGCATTAGATTTTAATGACCTCATTTATAATGTATCCAAAAAGTTTCCTAAAGACGAAACTTTTGGCTTAACAAACGAATTAAGGCGTGCTTCTGCTTCAATAAGTTTAAATATAGCTGAAGGCAGCAGTAGAACTAAAAAAGATTTTAGACACTTTCTTGATCTATCCCGGGGCTCCTGTTATGAATGCGCTGCCGTATTAACAATAGCAAAACGCTGTAGATATATAACAACAGATGAATTTTCTAATTTGTACGAGCTTTGCAATTCCCTTACGAAAATGATTAATGCCCTCAAAATATCTATCCGAGAACCGTGAACTGACAACTGATAACTTTTCTTGTATAATATCCGTATGCTAAAAGATAAAATTCAAGAAGATATGAAAGCGGCAATGATCGCAAAGGATGAGGAAAAACTCTCTACCATCCGCATGCTGAAATCTGCTTTACAGTATTACGAAATAAATAAAGGCGGAGCAGATTACTCAGCAACTGACGAAGACGTTTTAGATGTAGTAGGAAAAGAGATTAAAAAAAGACGTGAGTCTATTGATCTTTATGAAAAAGGCGGGAGACCAGAACTGGCGGAAAAAGAAAAAAGAGAATTAGAGGTGCTTCAAGGTTACCTTCCTGAACAAATGTCAGAAGAAGAGGTTTCTAAGTTGGTAGAAGAAGCTGTTTCCAGTACAGGGGCAAGTGGTATGCAGGATATGGGAAAAGTTATGGGAGTACTCATGCCAAAAGTAAAAGGAAAAGCAGACGCGGGTTTAGTAAGTAATTTAGTAAAAGCAAAACTCACCTCTTAATCTTTCAAATCTGTAAAGCTAAAAATCAAACCCTAAAATTTGCAAGATTTTCTTTGCTTCTTCTTTTTTATCTTCTTTAATTAATTTTTCTACTAAAGTTAAAACGGCTGGTGTATTTAAATCATCATCCATAAGGCGTTCGAATTCTTTGAGCAAGCTATTAGTTCTCAGCTCATGGTTTACGGTAATATCTAACAAAGATTTTTTAATTAGCTGTATGTTTTTCTCAAACTTTTCGAGTTCGGACTCGTTAAACTCCCATGGCTTTCTATAATGATGAGAAAGAATTGCCCACCTAATAGTTTCCGGTGAATATTTTTTCAGTAAATCCGAAACAAGGATAAGATTCCCTAAAGACTTACTCATTTTCTTACCCTCATATAAAACATATGCTGTGTGCATCCATGTTTTTACAAATGGTTTTTTACCTGTGTAAGATTCAGATTGGGCTATCTCACTTTCATGGTGAGGATAAATAAGATCCTCTCCGCCGCCATGAATATCTATTTTTGGACCTAAAACGGAATTTATCATGGTACTGCACTCTATATGCCAGCCAGGACGGCCTTTACCCCATGGAGAATTCCAGTTGGGCTTAGCACTATCTCCAAACCATAGAACAAAATCTAATGGGTTATGTTTATTTTTGTCATGAATATTTGTTCCTCTATCTTCAGGGATCATAAGCATTTCATCTTTAGTTAAGTGAGACAATTTCCCGTATTCTGGAAATTTGCTTGTATCAAAGTATAAATTACCGCCACTTGTATACGCATACTTTTTCTCTACTAATCTTGAATTTATCTCAATTATTTTATCCATTACAGATGTTGCCAAAACATAATGAGTTGGTTTTAAAACGTTAAGTGCATCCATTTGCCTGTGGAAATGTTTTATCCAGTACTCTGCTTCTTCTCTCCAAGTTCTACCGTCTGCTTTTGCTTGTTTTATTACATCATCTGAGTCATTTATGTCTGTAGCATTTTGAAGATACATAACATTATATTCTTTATAATTTAAGTACCTAACTAAAATGTCAAAAGATATATATGTAAATGCATGTCCTAAATGCGTTGCGTTATTTGGGGTAATCCCGCAAACATATAATTTTACTTTTTTATTTTCGAGGGATGAAAATCCTTGTTTTGTACGAGTTAACGAATTAAATAATTGAAGCGTCATGAAGAAGTAATTATAACACTTTATCCTTTACGATTTACCTTTACCCTTCTTTTGTCAATCTGATACCACAGCACAAGAAGCGGAGAAGCATTAAAAATAGAGGAATATGTTCCGGAAACAATTCCTATAAGTAAAGCTGCAATAAACCATCTGGTAGATTCTCCCCCAAACAGTAGAAGCATGAAAAGAACTAAAACTACCGTAAGAGACGTATTTAAAGATCTATTCATAGTTTCCAAAATAGAATCATTTACAATTTCTTCAAACGGTAAACGAGCATTCTTCCTAAGGTTTTCTCTAATCCTGTCAAAGACCACAATAGTATCATGAACTGAAAAGCCCATAACGGTAAGAAGCGCTGTAATAAATAACGCATCTATCTCAACTTTAAAAAGGAATCCTAAAATGGAGAAAATTCCTACAACCACCAAAATATCGTGCAGCAATGCAATAATTGCACAAACTCCAAATTTCCAAGATGCAATGGGGTGAGACACTTTTCTAAAGGCAAAAGCTATGTAAAGTGTGATTGCAATGGACGCTAACAAAACAGCTTTTAGTGCATTTACTTCTGTTTCTTTCCCTATGGTTGCACCCACTGTTTCAAAAGATCTCTCTGTTGCCTTAGGATATTTTTCCTGAATGTACCCTATCATCTTATCCTTTTCTTTTTGCTCCATGGCAGAAGTTCTTATAAGGACTTCCCCTTGTGCGGAAATAATAACTTCCTCAACATGAATTTTTTTCTGAATTAAATAGTTTTTTAATGAAGAGGTTTCATCTTTTGATAAAGATAAATTAAGTCCAGTTCTGGACCCGCCAGTAAAATCTATGGAAGGTTTTAGACCAAATAAAATTAAAGAAATTATTCCAGGAATGATAACCAGACCTGAAATTAAAAATAATATATTTTTATGTTTAATAATTTGCATAGTAAACTATGAGCTAAATACTAAGAACCATTAACTTTTCTTATTTCTATCAAATAGCTCCAGCAGATTTCTTGTTACAACTATAGCCGAAAACATAGAAATTAAAATTCCTATGGCTAAAGTTAATGCAAACCCTCTTATTACACCAGAGCCAAAATAGTTTGGGTTATTCTTACTATCTTTACCGATATA
>CAZITH010000044.1:0-9183 GCA_964542125.1 uncultured Gammaproteobacteria bacterium
CAGCTTGTTACGCTTTTTACCACTATAGTATCCCTGGTAATAGTGACACTTGTCAGCTCTTTTGCTATATCGTGAAGGATTCCAAGCTTTACAGGAGAACCTTTAGGACCGCGAATCTTATCTACCGCTTGTCCCGGAGTCCAGCCATTTGTATCTTTTCCATCTACCTCTATAACTAGATCCCCTGACTTAACGCCTGCTTTTTGCGCAGGTGAGTCATCCAGCGGAGAAATAACCATAATCCTATTGTCAGGTGACATTCCCAGTTCTGCCCCAATCCCAGAAAACTCACCAGCCATCTGTGTCTTAAATGCTGTGTTTTGTTTGGGAGGGAAAAATGAGGTGAACGGATCATCTAGGCTTTGAAGCATTCCTGAAATAGCTCCATATAAAATTTTATTTGTGTCTATTTTAGTTTTGTCATAATAATCATGATTTACCTTATCTAATATTTCATAGAAAAGCTTCATATCTAAGTTCTGGTTTACAGGTGGATTTTTATGTTCTATGTTTACAATGGGAGAAAAATTCTTCCAAGAAGCAGTTACTTTATTTGTTCCTACAAAATATCCTATACCTGCAGAAATGAGAACTAACAGAATGATGTGGAAAAAAGAAAAAGAAAATTTATGCTTCATATTATGGGAAATCACCTCAATGAGGATATACTAGTATCTAAAAAACGCAGACAAAAATCAAGAAGAAAAATGATTCTACGCAATAGAAACGAGTTTTCCTGCAGAAAATACATGTCCCCTTTTTCTTCTTTTATAAGAAGCACTTAAGACTCCATTTTCAAAAGAAAATGAACCAATATTTGCTGCACTCCACGGGGCTGTAACGGTTGCGTCAAATTTTTCTGAAATACTTTGACCTAACCCTTCAGGCTCTCCAGTGCTGCATGAGATAAGAACAATATCTGGATTTTCTACAAATAAATTTTTCCAAGACGTACCTAAATCATCTATGGTACGTTTCATTAAAGCACCACCCTTACTACTTCCTAACTCTATGAAATTAGGAGAACCATGGGCCCCTCCTACTAGAAATGCGATTTTCCCATATTTACCTTCAAAATCAATTAATCTTTTTGCAAGACCCAGTCTACTTTTCACCTCAGCTACCCTTATTAAATACTCATCCCCAGCTTTTTTTAGTAAGTCCTTTAAATGTGTCTGAACAGCCAAAGCCCCGTTATAATCATGGTCCGCCATAATTACCACACCATAGGAAGAATCCTTATTTTCATGGTTATCATAGTTAGAAAGCAGCAATTCCTCAGGATACCGTCTAAAATGTGTAATTCCATACTCTTTATACAAAAATAAAGCTATTCCTGGACGTTTTTTCTCAAGGATCTCAATAGTTTCTATATTTCTACCAACCGCGTAGCTTGTCCAGGATTCTGTAGTAATCCATGTGTTAAATAATGCAGCTCCATTCAGGCCAAAATTATTAAGAACTGGAATTTTCCCTGAATATTTTCCATATGCTTCTTCTTTTTTTATAGCAAAGATTCTGGGTTCAGTATGAAGCGCGGAATCATGAAATACCTCCATAAAATCTGTGCTCCGATTTGTTTTATTATCAGCTCTCATTGCAAGAATTCTATCAATAAATTTTTTATAGATTTTTTGCTTTTTTGATGAAATTTCATATGTAATAGCTATATCACGCGCATCAAATTTTCCAACCACCTCATTATATCTTTTAAGAGTTCTTAATAACTCTGAATCCGAAGAATCTTCTATTTTTTTGTGCAGGGCATCAGTAAACTTATCTGATTCATACCGTCCAGTAAAAAGACTGCCTAAGACCATTAAAACAGTAAGGTCTTCACCTAAACCGTTTCCTTCTTCAAATGCTTTTACGAGCTCATCTTTTTTTTCTGCCAAAGCAGGTCTGAGATGGGCATTTATCTGAGACAACGTGAATTTACTTAAAACACTCAAGTCCGCAAGTGAAATTTTTCTATCAACCAAAGCACCTAGAAGAACTTCTGCAACGTCATCCGGAAAACGTCCATACTCATCCTCTAAATATTTTTGAAGAATTAAACCTGCGTCCTTATTGCCAGCTTGAAACAAAGAAAGTAACGATTCCTTATGGTCAGACGCAAGCTTAGGATAATCTGATGAAACCAATCCTTTTGCGTTGAGGCCGTAAACGAGTTTAAAAGTTTTTTTCGCAAGTCTCTCGTCACGCGAGCTGATCTGAGATTCTACTGCAGAAATGTTTTCCCCTGCAAAAGCTGCTAAATATTCGCCTTGTCTAGTCTGGGAACCTTCAGTTAAGGTAGCTAAAATTATTCCTAAAGCTTCCGCAGCATTTTCAGCACCAACACCCGTTTCAAAGCTGATGGCAAGAATTGACGCTCCATCTATAAAGATTGTCCGCAAATTCTCGTTAAGACGTCTATTTCCATGAAAGTTTTTATATGAAACGATTTGTGCAAAATCTTCTGCCCTTCTTTTTATGCCGTGAAGTCTGCGATGGATTTCGTTTTTAGAAGGGGTTTGGGGAGCTTCTTTTCTCATGATAACTTTAGATAAAGTGCAAACTTTGCTTTAAGGACAAAGTACGCAATTTTTGCTTAATCCGGTTGGACCATGAAAGGGAGAAGCGCAAGATGGCGAGCTCTTTTTACTGAAAGTGTAATTTTTTTCTGGTGTTTTGTACACACTCCAGTTTTAGAGGCAGATAAAATCTTTCCGCGCTCTGAGAGGAATTTCCTCAGAAACTCTGTTTCCATAAAATCTGGATTTTTGTTTTCTTTACAGAAAATACAGTTTTTAGGTACTTCTCTTTTTGTATGTATTCTTCTTTGATTTGACATTGTCTAGTTACTAGCCACTAGTTATTAGTTACTAGTTAAAATGGGATGTCATCTGGGTTTATGTCCTCAGATGGCGCTTCCTCTTTTTTTTCTGCTTTTTTAGGTTTTTCTACTGCTGGCGCTTCATCCTGATTCATGTCTTCAGGCGGGAATGGAACTTCCTCTTCTGGTGCTGCGCCTGCTCCATCTCTTCTACTGTCTAGAATAATCATGTCTTCTATGACTATTTCAGTAGTAGTCTTCTGTGCTCCATCTTGTCCCGTCCAAGATCTAGTTGAGATTCTTCCCTCTACGTAAACTTTTCTTCCTTTTGCTAAAAGCTGAGAGCAAAGCTCTGCTAACTTATTCCAGGCAACAATCCTGTGAAATTCCGTATCTTCCTTTTTTTCACCTTCTGTTGTCCAGGTCCTGTTAGTAGCTAACCCAAAAGTACAAACCGCAGTACCCTGAGGTGTGTACCTCAGCTCTGGATCCCGTGTTAAATTCCCTATCAATTGTACTCTGTTTAAACTTCTAGCCATGTTAAATGTTAAAATGTAAAGCGCAAAACTGCTGTAGTTCTCGATTTCCCTTCAAATTTTCAGGGTAAGCCCTCGAACAATATTTTTAATTTTGAGTTTTGACCTTTAACTTTTTACTTTACTCTTACCATTAAGTGTCTTAAAATATCGTCTTGGATTACCAATCTTTTTTCAAAGTCTGTTGAGATCTTTTCTGAGTTAAAATTAAGCGCTACAAAATCAGCTTTCCGTTCTCTTTTGATAACGTATGTAAGCTTTTTCTCTCCTAACTCTTCAACTTTAGTGTCAGTTGCGCCTGCAAGCGCCTCAACTTGATCTAAAAGTTTTTTCTTTTTTTCTTTTCCTAAATCAGACTTTAACAATAGAACTAATTTATAACTTCTCATGGATCTAGTGATTATACACAAAATGTGTGCGCAACTTCAAGAGGAAGAAGAATTAATTAGCATTTCCAGGAGCTGCTTCAAGTTTTGTAGAAAGATCTATACTCTTTCCGTCTCTATAAATTTGTAAAGTTACTGTGTCTCCAACTTTTTTCTTAGAGATGGAAGACGCCAACCCCCCATCTATATCTGAAAGCTTCTCTCCGTCAATTTTAACAATAATATCCCCTTTTTGGACTCCTGCTTTATCAGCTGATGAGTCAGTAATAATGTCCTGAACATACGCACCTTCAGGAAGGTCATTTAAAAGTGCTGCTTGTTTTGAAAGCATGGTGTATGATACTCCTAAAAATGGTCTGTTGAACTGCCCAGTGTCATTAAAGTTTTTAAGACTATCTTTTACTACGTTTATAGGAATAGCAAACCCTATATTCTGGCCGTTTTGAGCAACTGCTGTGTTTATTCCAATCACCTGTCCTGATGAGTTAAGAAGCGGTCCTCCGGAATTTCCAGGATTTACCGCAGCGTCTGTCTGAATTACATTATCTAGCCGCTCTGCAAAACCCTCAAAAGAACTTCCTGCAGTAATTCCCCTGCCCAATCCTGAGACAACTCCAGTAGTAACGGTATTTCTAAATTCACCCAGCGCAGTTCCAATTGCTATTACAAATTGCCCCACTTCTATATTTTTTGAATCCCCAAGCTGAATCTCTTTGAACCCGCCGTTAGGCGTACTTGCTGTTTTAATAATTGCAAAATCATTAGACGGATCACGGTAAATTTTATCCACTTTATATTTATTCCCTTTATCATCTACCACTATGTACGTTTCTGTGGTGTCTGAAACTACGTGCTTGTTAGTTGCAATAAGCCCGTCTTTGGTGAGGACAAATCCAGACCCTATGAAGTCTTCTTTAGGTTCTTGAGAATTTGGGGTGTCTTGCGGCTGCTGCTGGGGAATCTGGTTAAAAAATACAGAAAAAGGACCAAATGAATAATCAGAATTTGTTTTAGATACGGGTTTTGCTTCTACTCCAATGGTTATAACTGACGGTCCCACCTGTTTTACCACATCAACTACTAAATTCTCCTCCTTTAAAACTTTTACTGTTTGGGTGGGCTTATCTGCGGAATTATTAGAAAAACCCTTTCTAAATACTGAGGGGGCCGCCTGCCACAAAAAGGCAAAGAAAATTAAAAGAAGAAGTAAAACAATGAGCTTCTTCATAGTGGGTTTCAAGTGTAGTAAAAACTCCTTTCTTTGTCAAATGTAATATCTTTTTCTTAGAAATACCTGAAAAAAACCACAGCACTTGATACTTCATTCATAATGCTTAATACTTAAATATATGCCCCATCCTGGATCTGTTTTAGGTGACATTATAGAAACATTTAAAGAAGAAGGTACTAAAGCTGCAAAAGAAGTAGCTAGAGCTCCAATAGACATAGTAAAGGCGTCCTTTGAGCAGCCTATATCTAACCCTACGCCAGAGCGTCAACAGCAGCTCAAAGTAGAAAAAGAATCTAAACTTGCAGCAGTAAGGTCTAATTTACGCGCAGAGGTAGATGCAATGAAACCCAGACCTGAACAGCCCAGGGTCCAGCAAGGAGCTGAGATTGCAGAAAAGGGACAGACAAATCAAATGGGAAAGATGAATAATTCGGCAAGTGCCCTTTCTGCAAGTATGACCCCCAAGAAAAAAATAGAACCGCTGGTAGTCCAGCAGAAACGCTCAAATAAACTTCAGGGAGCGGGATAATTTATTTGAAGTTTGCGCTCCTCACTCGTTACACTCGTTACGGTGCTAAAACTGCAAGACGCGGGATAGGCAAAGCCTGCGGTCCTCGTCCTTCGGACTCCGGTCTTAAACTCCTTGTAATTTGCGGGCTTCCTTCGCTAGCGCTTAGTCCAGTCCTAAAACTACAGGGTACCGGATCGGCAAAGCCTGCACTCCTTGCTCATTTCATTCGCTGCGGTACTAAACGCCCCTTTTCTGCTACAATATCTTCTATATGAGTATTACACCTCAAACATTAAAAGGGTTTAGGGATTTTCTGCCGGAAGAGGCACGGAAGCGTTCCTATGTTATTTCTGCTTTGAAAAAGGTATTTGAGGCCTATGGTTTTGAACCATTAGAAACACCGGTTTTAGAATACGAGGAAATTTTGCTTGGTAAATACGGGGATGAGGGAGATAAGCTTATGTATCGGTTCGAGGACAACGGACAGCGCCGGGTTGCCATGAAATATGATCAAACTGTTCCCCTGGCAAGAGCTTTTGCCCAATACAAAAATGACCTTCCTATACCATTCAAAAGATACCAAATCTCAAATGTTTATAGGGCTGAAAACACCCAAAAAGGCAGGTTCAGGGAGTTTTTACAGTGTGATATAGATACAGTAGGCGCAGATACTGCTCTAGCGGACGCTGAGGTTATTCAGGTAGGAATTACCGCACTTACATCTTTAGGGTTTAAGAATTTTAAGGTCATGATAAATGACCGCGCTGTTTTTGAGGGAATTCCCAAGGAAGGAATTATTGCAATAGACAAGCTAAAGAAAATTGGAGAAGACGGGGTCAAGGCAGAACTTTTAGAAAAAGGGCTTGATGCAGGAATTCTAGACAAGGTAAGAGGCGCGCAAAAAACTGAAAGAATTTCTCAGGTTATGGAGATTTTAGGCTCTGAACAAGTAGTATTTGAACCTACTCTGGCGCGCGGATTAGATTATTACACCGAAATAATAATTGAGATAGAAATAGAAGGTTATACTGCTGGATCTGTTGCGGGAGGCGGACGGTATAACAACCTCATAGGAATGTTTGAGCAAGAAAGCGTTCCTGCTGTAGGGTTTGCATTTGGATTTGACAGACTTATGGAAGCACTAGAAGAACAGGATCTCTTGAGAATTGACCCGTCAGTAGCACGTGTTTTAGTTACTGTTTTTTCCCCTGAGTTAATGCGGGACTCTTATGAACTGGCAGCAAAACTGAGAACCAGAAAAATAAATACAGAGCTTTACCTAGAAAGTGACGCCAAAATGGAAAAGCAGATAAAGTATGCGTTAAAGAAAAATATTCCATATCTTTTAATCTTAGGACCTGAAGAAAAAGAAAAAGGCGTAGTAACCCTAAAAGCACTTCAGACAAAAGAGCAAAAAACCGTAACTCTCAATGAAGTTATCCAAATGATAGGCTAGCCACTTTTCTGCCCAATGTCTAACACTAAAAAAGCTGTTATTGCACTTATTATTGCAAATATTATCTGGGGAGCAGCTCCCCCTATTTTTAAGTGGTCTTTACGTGATATTCACCCGTTCACCCTGGCAATTCTGCGCTTTGGAATAGCAAGCGCTGTTTTTTTCCCGCTGGCTTACGGAAAACTTTTTATAAAGCCTAGAGATGTGTTTAAACTTATCTTAATAGGATTTTTTGGAATATTTATTAACATAGGGTTTTTCTTTTTAGGTCTGCCCTACGCTCCGTCTATAAACGCTTCAGTTATAGGATCTGCTGGACCTATTTTTATTATCTTAGCTGTAATATTTTTTTTCCATAAGAAGGTGAAACAAAAGGTTATTTTAGGGTCACTCACCGGACTTTTAGGAGTATTAGTTCTTATCTTTGTACCGCTTTTGCGCTCCGGTGCACACATAGCCGCGGTAGGAAATGTGTTTTTTATTATTTCTGTTTTAGGAACAGTTACCCAAACCATTTTAGCCCGCAAACTTCTTAAAAAGTATGACGCTATAACTATTACCTTCTGGTCATTTTTTATAGGGACTCTGTTTTTCATTCCGTTTTTTGTGAATGAAGTGCATATTTACGGGTTTTTACCGCACTTAAATTACCAGGGAATTACCGGAATTTTCTTTGGGGCATTACTTTCTTCTATGATAGCCTACCACCTATATTACTGGGCTCTTAAATATATGCACTCAACGGAAGTTTCAGTGTTTGTCTACATAGACCCCATAGTGACTATTTTAATCGCGGCTCCTCTTCTGGGAGAAAAACCGGACGCAACATTTTTAGTAGGTGCGGTCCTAGTATTTGGGGGAATATTTATCTCTGAAGGCCGCCTCCACTGGCACCCCCTCCATTTGTTTGGCAAAAAGTAGCTCTTGTTAATAAATATTTAAATGCTAGACTTGCTTCATGAAAACAGTTGTTCAAGAAGATGGAATGGGATGCGGGCTTGCATGTGTTGCAAGTGTATCGGGCTGCACCTATTCGCAAGTGCTAAAGAAAATCCCACAAGGTAAAATTTTTGCAGAAACAAAAGGATTTTCCCCAAAAACTCTTTGTGAACTTTTATCTATTCTTGGTAAATCCTATTTGCGAAAGCATCTTAAAACAAATTTGAAACATTACCCTCCGGGCTCAATTATTTATCTGAAACGCTCAAAACACTTTCCTTTTGGACATTATATGGCAAAAACAGAGCTTGGATGGATGGATCCCTGGATTAACTTACCAAATTATCCTCGAAAGGCTGGATTTAGAAAACGTCTTTCCCAAACACCTTCATACTTAATTTTTCCTATTCATGCTTGAATAAATACCTGCTACATTGCATAAACTTCTCATTATTTAAAAGTTGACGATTTTACAATCCTTACTCTGCTCCCGTCCTAAATATCTTGTCAAACGTAAGCATTTGAGGTATAATAACTGCATATGCGACAGGCGATTCACCCACAATACAATCAGGCAAATGTTGTTTGCTCATGCGGCAACCAGTTTACCGTGGGCTCAACCAAACAAACTATTCATGTAGAGCTTTGCTACAACTGTCATCCATTTTACACTGGACAGCAAAAGTTTGTAGACACAGCGTCTAGAATTGAGAAGTTCCAGAAAAAACAGGAAGCAAAGAAAATTATTGTAAAGAAAGAAAATGAAATAAAAGAAGATACAGGACCTAAAACCCTCAAAGAAATGCTTGCAGCCCTCAAGAAACAGTAACTCCCTTAAAAACGTTCTGCCAACCCACATATGGTGGCTTCTGGCGGAAAAACCATGGACTCCATAGAAAACCACATCATCACACTAGACCAAAAAATAAAAGAAACTGAAGCGCTTTTATCTGATCCTGAAATGGCAGAGCTTGCAAAAGATGAACTAAAGAATTTAAAAGCGGAAAAAGAAGCGCTTTTACAAGCAATGAATGCATCTCAAAGCTTTGATAATTCAAGTTCTTCTAGTGAGCCAGGAAATGATCTAGATTTTAGAAATGCCATTCTGGAAATTAAAGGAGCTGCTGGAGGCGATGAGTCTAAGATCTTTGCAAATGAGCTTTTGAGAATGTACCAGCGCTTTGCACAGCTTAAAGGCTACCGTGTGGACTTACTGGATGAGTACACTATTAAAGTTGTGGGGCGCAATGCATTTGGAAACTTTAAATATGAGGCAGGGGTTCACCGGGTCCAAAGAGTTCCTGAA
>CAZITH010000045.1:0-9176 GCA_964542125.1 uncultured Gammaproteobacteria bacterium
AGAAAAAGGGAAAGCACTTCAGGCGGCTCGCGGATGGGGTCCTTGGAGAAACTGTGCAGTTAAAATTGGTGTTTTGTAATCCTCATGAAGTTCTTTAAGCCTGGATTTACCTCTTATATTCTTTTTTTTGTAATTATTCTTGCCGTAGGGTTTGTGTTTAACCCATTCCATAATACTCAGGAAGAATTAAACCAAACTCTTAAGCAATATCAAAAAGCTACTCCTACCGTTTCTTTTCAAAAAGAAGAAATAGTAGTACAAAACGTGATAGATGGCGATACGGTTACAGACTCAAGAGGTTTGAAAATACGCCTTTTAGGCATTAACGCTCCTGAGAAAAACCAGCCTAACTTTACACTTGCCAGACAAACCCTTGAAAGCCTTGTCCTTCATAAAAAACTGGATTTAGTCCTAGACATTGAGAAGTTTGACCAGTACGGAAGAGTTCTGGGGTATTTGTATGACGGAAATGTATTTATAAATTCAGAACTTCTGAAAAAGGGAGTAGCTGTGTTAGAAACTATTCCGCCTAACGTGGCACATGCTGATGAGCTAGAATCTTCCCAGGGTTTGGGGCGCAAAAATTGCGCTGGCATGTGGAAGGATTTATGTAATTCCTCAGCCTGTATTCAGATTTCCTCAATACACTCTGATACACAAGGAAAGTTAAATAACCAGTACATTGAATTTAAAAATACCTGTACAGTCTCACAAAATCTTTCAGGATACTTACTGAAAGACAGTAGTGCAGGCAATTCTTATCTGTTTAAAAACATTATTGTAAAAAGTTCAGAAACGCTGAGGCTTTATTCAGGGTGCGGGCAAGACCTTGCAAATTCTCTATTTTGGCAATGCCCAGAGCGCACAAGTGGTATCTGGAATAAAAAAGGGGACCATGCATATTTGTACGATAATACTGGAAAACTTATATCAGACCTGTCATACTAAAAAGACTATATGATCATGGAGCTCAAACTTGTAGCTCTTGCATCCTGATCATATATTAAAAATTTGAATTATAAAATATATCTGAACGTTTTAACTATCAGATATTGACAATTAGCAAATGTAATGCTAAACTGCTAAAATGACATTGGATAACTTAGACACAAAAGAAAAATTAATCCCCGTTATTCCAATCAGAGACGGAATTGTTTTCCCGCATACTGAAAGCATTCTTACGTTTGGAAGGCCTAAGAGTTTGGCTGCGCTAGAGTCTGCATTTGCAGGAGAACGTATAGTCTGTTTTGCACTTCAAAAAAACCCCAGACAAAATGATCCCGAAACTGCTGACCTATACTCTTTGGGAACTATTTCTCATATAGAGAAAATGATACGCGCAGAAGGAGAACTGAACGCACTCGTTAGAGGATTTTCCAGAGCAAAGATCCTTTCATATGAAGAAAAAGAGGGATATTTCTTGGCAAGAGGTGAAGAGATAGAGGAAGAAGTTATAGAAACTCCTGAAATAAAAGCACTCTCTAACCATTTAGTTGCTGACTTTAAACGTGCATTGGGACTGGGGAAGCAGGCTGATTTTCTGGTGTTCATGAATATTATGTCCCAAATCACCCCTTCAGAGCTTGCAGACCAGATAGCTTCCACATTAGATATAAAGGGTTCTGAGCGTCAGGAAATTTTAGAAACCATAGATGTCAAAAAAAGACTTGAGAAAGTTTCTGAATTTTTAGCACGGGAAGTAAAAGTATTGGAGCTTGAGAAGAAGATTTCTAATAAAACCCAGGAACAGTTTGAGAAAAGCGCAAAAGAAGCAATTTTACGTGAAAGGCTTAAGACAATCCAGAAAGAATTGGATGATACAGATGACACAGGAGAATTTAAAGAGCTTGCAGATAAAATTAAAAATGCAGGGATGCCTAAAGATGTAGAAGAAAAGGCAAGAAAAGAATTAAAAAAACTTCAGCAAACCACTCCTTACAACCCAGAATCAGGATATATAAGAAATTATTTAGAAACGTTAGTAGCACTTCCGTGGAATAAAAAAAGTAAGACGTCTCTAGACTTAAAAGAATCAGAAAAAATCTTAGAAGAAGAGCATTATGGTCTTAAGAAAGCAAAAGAGCGCGTAGTAGAGTATCTGGCAGTCCACAAACTGTCTGGAAAAATGAGAGGGCCTATTTTATGTTTCTCAGGACCACCAGGGGTTGGTAAAACGTCTATAGGAAAATCTATTGCAAAAGCGCTGGGTAGAAAATTTGTAAAAGTGTCACTAGGAGGAATTAGAGACGAGGCAGAAATTAGAGGACACAGAAGGACGTATGTAGGTGCCCTTCCAGGACGAATTATCCAGGGTATAAAAGACGCAGGGACTAAAAATCCAGTCTTTATGTTAGATGAAATTGATAAGGTAGGCGCAGATTACCGCGGGGATCCTTCTGCAGCGCTTTTAGAAGCGTTAGATCCTGAGCAGAATAATGCATTCTCAGACCATTATCTAGACGTTCCATTTGATTTGTCTGATGTTATGTTTATTGCAACCGCAAACGTTTTAGACACTATTCCTCCAGCATTGAGAGATAGGTTGGAAATTATTAACTTCTCTGGCTACACTGAGCTTGAGAAATTTAAGATTGCACATGAATTTTTAGTTAAAAAATTACTTTCCTCACATGGACTGAAAGAAGAACAAGTAGATTTTCATGAAGACGCTATCAAATACATCATAAGGCGTTATACCAGAGAAGCTGGCGTGAGAAGCCTTGAGCGGGAACTATCTGCAGTACTTAGAAAAGTTGCAAAGATGGTTGCTGAAGGGAATAGTGAAAAAATCCAAATAGATGCAAAACTAGTGGTAAAGCTTTTGGGGCCAGAAAAGTTTTCAGATACTATAGCTGAGAAAAAGGATGAAGTTGGAATGTCTACTGGCCTTGCTTGGACTCAAGTAGGCGGAGACATACTCTTTATAGAAGTAGCTCTTATGCCTGGAAAAGGCGGGCTTATGTTAACTGGACAGCTGGGAGATGTTATGAAAGAATCTATGCAGGCTGCTATGTCATATATAAGGTCACGGGCTTCTAAACTGGGGCTTTCTGAGAATTTCTTCCATAAAATAGATGTACATATCCACGTCCCAGAAGGAGCAGTTCCTAAAGATGGTCCTTCAGCTGGAGGAGCTATTACTACTGCCATAGTTTCAGCACTTACTAAAATCCCGGTAAACCATTTGGTTGGAATGACGGGAGAGGTAACATTAAGAGGGAGAATTTTAGAGATAGGCGGAGTGAAGGAAAAAGTTATTGCAGCACACCGCGCGGGGTTAAGAAAAATAATTTTGCCTCAGGAGAACAGAAAGGATTTAGAGGATGTCCCACAAGAAGTAATGAAAGACTTACGCTTTGTCTTTGTGTCCCATATGGATGAAGTGTTAAAAGAGGCTCTAGTAAAGCCAATACCTGGATTTATGGAAATTAAAGGAGAGCATACACCCACCCATAATATTAAAAAACTCACCCCCACACCTGCAGAGTGACCTCAACATGAAGATAGTAAGTGTAGATTCGCTTCCGGTAGGTACCACATCACACGCAAAAGCAGGCTTGAAGCAGCAGATGGTGGGTTCACATGTAATTCCCCACATTCATCAGTTTTCAAGAGTTTCATTTAAGCCCACGGAAATAGTTGCAGAACATAAACATGAAGACATGTATGAGGTTATGTTTATAGAAGAAGGTCAGGGTATCTTTAAAATAGATGGAGTAGACTATGAAGTTAAAAAAGGAGACTGTGTGACAGTAGAGCCTAAAGAGTTACATGAGGTAAGAGTAACGGGAGAAAGTAATTTAACACTTTTAGTTATTGGGATATTAGTTTAAAACCTTCTAATATTGCCCCATATTCTTTATCAAATATATCTGAAAATTTTTTCTCAAATTCCTCTTTTCCTACCCACCTATATTCTGAATGTTCATCTGGATTTAAAGTTATTTTCTGATCTTCTTTTTTTAGTATTCCAAGATAAATAAGCTCTATGTAATGTTTTTCTTCTTCGGGGATTGTATAAGTAAACTCGTAAAAAATATTTTTAATGTCTACATCTAATCCTGTTTCTTCATTTGCCTCACGTCTGAGCGCATCATGAACAGTTTCATCATATTCTACATGCCCGCCGGGAAGCTCCCAGTGTCCAGGTGCAAAAGTCTCAGTATCAGAGCGCTTTACTAATAAAACTTGATTTCCCTTTTTTATAAAAACAGATGCAGTAATTACTTGCTGTTTCATTTTTCTAGTATATTAATATCCTTTGCTATTTTGTCACTTAGAATTTTTCTTCCAGATTCTAGCAGGTGTTCATTTGCATACCAGCCTTCTGCTTTCCATGAAAAGTCTCTTGTATGAAGCATGTTGGAAGCATTTATTACATGCGCATAAGGCATAAGCGCTTTAGAAATTAATTTAGAATTTTCTGCTATTCTTCCTTCAAAATCCTTACCCAAAAGTGAATTTCCCGTATCAATATCTATAGGTGTTATATAAAAAATTACTTTTGTTTTTGTACCCTTTAATAAACGTGCAATCTCCACCAGAGCTTTTAATTTTCTATGGTTATTATGGATTCTATTCATGTAAAAATAAGTCATAAGCTGTTTAAGTCTGTCAGTATATTCAGGTACATGAGTGGTATCTTCCATTTGGGGAGCAGTGCCAATAAATATATCTCCATTATAGACTGGCGCACTGTGATATATTCTTTCATCAAAAGAGTTTATCTCCGGCACCTGGAAATTTTCAAAAAATGGAATAAATATTTCTAGAGGAGTATGGATATATGTGAGAAAAACTCTTTCATCCGGGAATTGGAAACCGGGCCTCAGATCCCATTCCGGGGAAAAAGATCTTAAATTTATGGGGACTATAATATACTTAGGAAAGTATTTTTGTTTTAACATTTCTTTAGTGTAGGCTAGTTCTATTTCTGACTGGTATGAGTCATGCATGATAATTCCCAAACTTAAAGGGGACAGCTTTTCTGAAACTAACCCGTATAATGGAGTTTTATCATGATCTATTTTATTTACACTGTGTAGTGTACTATCCCCAAAATAAATTACATCTGTTTTTGCTTTTTTATAATTTAGAATGGACTCGTAAGGGATAGGGGTAAAATGGGGGAAATTACTCCAAATAAAAAGCTGAATTATAAAAATAATAGCAATAAATAAAATTGATTTTAGAATAAATTTTTTCATTAAAATTGAAAATAAATAAACGGTAATAAATTTACAGACCCTAAGTTAATAATAGAAAGTGTCATACTAATAAAAATAATCCATTTTAAAATCTGCGGAATTTTGGGAAAAATTCCTTTAACACATAAAACTTCATACAAAAGCAAAAAAAGAATAGCTGTGCAAACTATTTGCAGTTGCGTGTATGAAAGTCCTAATCCGTTTGCCTGGTGAAAGGTATATAAATTAAGGGCACGTACATCATGTCTAAAAATACTTATGAAAAACGCACCTAAGCCTTTTGGGAATGCGCCTAAAATGTAAAGCGCGTCAGATAAAGAATTTGCCCTAAAAAATACCCATGCAAAAGAAACTAATAGAAATGTAACAGAAAGCTGTACTGCTTGAACTAATTTATTTGCAATGTGCTTTTTATAAAAGAGTTTTTGAGATATAGTTTCTATTGAAAGAAACATGCCGTGTAAAAATCCCCAGATTATAAATGTCCACGCTGCCCCATGCCACAGACCTGTAATACCAAAAACAATAAGAATATTTACAATATGCCTTTTGAAAGAAACCCTGTTTCCTCCAAGCGGTATATACACATAATCTCTAAACCATGAATATAAAGACATGTGCCAACGCCTCCAGAAATCAGAAATTGAGCGGGCAAAATATGGATAATTAAAATTCTCAACTAAATTAAACCCCATTACTTTTGCAGTTCCTATGGCAATATCAGAGTATCCTGAAAAATCACAGTAAATTTGTATAGAAAATGCTATGGTTGCAATAATAAGCGGAAGTCCTATGTAGTCATGCGGAGTTGCATAAACTTGGTTAACTAAGATTGCTAATCTGTCAGCTATTACTACTTTTTTAAATAATCCTATTAAAATTCTTTGAAGTCCTATTGTAAGATTTACTTCATCTAGTTTTATTTTTTTGTAAAACTGGGGAAGCATTTGCTGCGGCCTTTCTATGGGGCCTGCTACAAGCTGGGGGTAAAACATAACGTAGAGTGCATAGATCAGTAAATTTTTTTCAGGCTTTTGTTTTTTCTTATACACTTCAATAACGTAAGAAAGACTCTGAAAGGTATGAAATGAGAGCCCTATGGGAAGAATAACTGATAGAAGAAAAGGGGGATAATTCCAGTGGAGAAAGTGCGCTATTTGATTTACAGAACTGCTGAAAAAATTAAAGTATTTAAATGAAAACAGGATACCTATGTTACATAAAATACTAATAAATAAAAATAGTTTTCTTTTAGATCCTTTAGATTTTCCTATAAAAATTCCTGCAAAAAAGTCTACTAAAATTAGGAAAAACAAAATAAAAATATAGTAAGGAATAAAGAACATGTAGAAAATACATGAAGCAGTAAGAAGAATAATAAGGCGCAGTTTTTGAGAAGAAATATAATAGAGAAAAGTGACTACAGGGAAAAAGATGATAAAAGATAAAGAATTAAATAGCATGAATAAGGTCTAATAATTAGTAGTATCTTATCACATAGGGTTCTTAAATCGCATATTTCCTTGTCCATGAGGTGTTTTTTTAGTAAAATACACTAGCCACCCAGCCTTAACTTATAATTCTGAGTTTTCAACTTTGTGTTTTGAGTTAATTTTTGGCCCCATCGTCTAGTGGCCTAGGACACCAGATTCTCATTCTGGGAACATGGATTCGACTTCCATTGGGGTCACCATCAAGACCTTTGAGGTCAAAGAGGCTGAATTTGGTTGGGGGTCAAATTCAGCTTGGATTGATTTGAAGCCCTTTTTGTAATCCAGAGAAATCCTGCGGTTATCTAAAACGAAGTTCGAGCCGACAGTTTTTAGAAGATTTACTAATTCTTCATCTGTATTTTTTGCGCGCGCGATTTTTGCGCATGAAAATGCGCTTTCAAGGAACTCCTTGAAAGGTTCGAGCCAACTCGAACCCTCTGTTTTTAATTTCTCAATTTTCTCCTGAAGTTTTATCTTTTCTTCAAACATTTCATTTTTCTTCGTCTTATACATTTCTCCATCAATTATTCCTTCTAGGTATCCATCAAGTAGTTTACTCAGTTTTACATCCAGGCTTTGTAACTCAAGTTCTAATCTTCCTAGATTTTGAGAGGAGGATATCTTTTCTAGTCTCTCATCTTCTTCTAAAAGCTTGTACCATGTTTCTTTCCAACTTTCAGGAAGTGCAACATCTTGTATTACCTTCTTAAACAACTTTTCCATTTCAAAGTCGCGGATGAACTGTTGATTGCAAGGACCCAGTTTTTTAGTGCAACGGTAGTAATTAAATTCAACATGCCTATTAGTACCTTTGTAGTATGCTTTGTGTTTTTCAGCAGTGATTGATGCGCCACATTGTCCACACTTTACCATCCCTATAAATGAAAAGTTGTGTTTTGCATTTTGTGGTTTATTCCTCTTTTCAATTTGTTTTTGCACTTCCTTAAAGAGTTTTCGGGATATAAATTGTTTATGATTGCCCTCATAATACTCTCCAGCCCATTTCATAATCCCAACATAGAATCTATTTGACAACATTACTCGAATACTATGTATCTTTACCCGTTTCCCACCCTTAACTCCAGTAATACCATTTGCTTGTAGGAAGTTAGAGATATCAATGAATGATTTATCTCCCTGTGCAAATAATTGAAAAGCTTTCTTAATTATTCTTGCTTTCTCAACATCCACCTCTATGGTTCTGAGCCTTGGTTCATTTATGTAGCCTAATGGAGCAGCACCCGGCCATATCCCTTTTTTCACTTTATATCTCATGCCTCTTACTACGTTTTGGGACAAATTATCTACATAATACTTTGACTGACCAAACGCTATATTCAGCATAAACTTACCTTGAGGGGTATTATCAAACCAAAACGTAGGGAATTTTAAGTCAAGTAACTTTCCAGTATCTAGAAGGTAAATTACACGACCACCATCTACAGAATTACGAGCTAAACGATCTGGATGCCAACTTAAAATTCCTTGAGCGACACCTCGCTCAACAAGTTTCAAAACTTCAGCAAATTTCTCCCGCCCAGGAACTTTTGCGGTCTTTGCTTCTACCACAAAGTCTACAATTTCTAATTTTTCCCTTTTAGCAAATTCTTTGAGTTCTGCAATTTGCTGATCAATTGACAGGATTTGTTTGTCCTTTTCGTCTGTACTTTTTCTACAATATGCTATGTATTTCATGGTATTTTAAATTTTTGCGTTTTCCTTCTGTTTTAGATAACCGCAGGATTTCTCTAGATTACAAAAAGGGCTTCAAATCAATCCAAGCTGAATTTGACCCCCAACCAAATTCAGCCTCTTTGACCTCAAAGGTCTTGATGGTGAACCTATACAAAAAAGTTAGAACTGCTTTTCTGTAGCTCGCCCCTTCGGGGCTCGCATGGTTGTGCGGCGTGTGGGGGCGCCGCACTAAAAAACTGTCGGCTCGAAATATGAATTTCTTCACATCCGAAAACGCAAAAATTTTATCCTGGGCGCCTGAACACAACAGGATCTCATATAACTTACCTGCGCCCAACACAGGAGATCCAACAAGTTGTGTTCGGATTTAATATATGATGTGAAAAATTCTCTTACAAGATGACAAACTGATATTATCCTGTGTAATCTAAAATTCTAAAGTATAAGTTAAGGTAGACTTGGGTTGTTCTTAAGTCTTGGGTATAAAATAACATCTTGTATTTTGTCCCTACATAATACCCATGCAATAAATCTTTCGATTCCTAATCCAAAACCAGATGTCGGTTGATAATTTTCATGCCTCCTTAAGTCTATATACCATTCATAGGGTTTAGGATCTAACCCTTGTCTTCTTAAAGACTCGTACATCTCATCAACGTTATTTTGTCTCTGACGCCTTCCAAAATTTTCTCCTCCAAATGAACCTTAAACATTAGGTGAAATTGTTAAATTTGAATTTATACCTTAATCTTCAAGGTAGGCCTTTGGATAAAAGGCAACC
>CAZITH010000046.1:0-9099 GCA_964542125.1 uncultured Gammaproteobacteria bacterium
TTAAGCTTAATCCTCGATCATTTCCGGCGCCATTCTCCAATATCGACTAGTGAGCTGTTACGCTTTCTTTAAAGGATGGCTGCTTCTGAGCCAACCTCCTAGCTGTCTATGGAAAATAACTTCCTTATCAACTTAGCTTAAATTTAGAGACCTTAGATGGGAGTCTGGGCTGTTTCCCTTTTGACCCACGAGCTTAGCCCCGCAAGTCTGACTCTCTGATAAACTTTATGGTATTCGGAGTTTGATTGATCCTGAAATCTTGCGACTCCAGAGACCATTCAGTGCTCTACCCCCATAAAGTAATTACTTAAAGGCTATACCAAAATATATTTCGGGGAGAACCAGCTATCTCCAGGTTCGTTTAGTATGTCACCCCTTACCACAAGTCGTCTCAGATCATTGCTGCGATCACGAGTTCGGGCCTTCCTCATCCTTTCGAACAAGTTCACCCTGCTCATGGTAAGCTCACCTGGTTTCGGGTCTTTTGTGATGCGCATTAGATATCCCAATTAGAGATCGCTTTCACTATGCCTCCCTTCGATGAACGAAGTTAGACTGCGCTACACAAAAACTCACCGGCTCATTCTTCAATAGGCACGACGTTATACAATAAATTGCACTTCGTCTGCTTGTTAGCTAATAGTTTCAGTAACTCTTTCATTCCCCTCCCGGGGTGCTTTTCACCTTTCCCTCGCGGTACTAGTTCACTATCGGTAAATGTTGATGTTTAGCTTTGGAGCGTGGTCGCCCCAGCTTCCCACAGGGTTTAATCGTACCCCATGGTACTCAGGAACATACAAGAAGTAAGAATAATGTAAAATACACGGCTATCACGTACTATGGCGACGCTTTCCAACGTCTTCTTCTATCATTCTTATTTGTGACTTCTTTTGCATTTAAGCAAGTCGTCCTACAACCCCCTCTATTGCTAGAGAGTTTGAGCTGTTCCGCTTTCGCTCGCCGCTACTGACGGAATCTCTGTGATTTCTTTTCCTCGGACTACTTAGATGTTTCAGTTGGTCCGGTACCCCGCCGGCTACTATAGAGTAATCTTGCGACTACTCATTTTATAGCAGGCTCTCAGTTAAACTGAGGGGTTTCCCCATTCGGATACCACGGGATCATAATGTCTTAGGCCATTCCCCCGTGATTTTCGCGAGCCAGATGCGTCCTTCTTCGGTCAACACTTCCTAGGCATCCACTATTAGCATGAATCAAATAGCGTAGATTCTAAAAAACCAAATAACATCACAAGCTTTCGCTTGTGATGTTGCCATTAGCATTCTCATGCCAATGTTCAAAAAAACCATACCTCGGCTTGAAATATGGTCCCTCACCATTGGTAATGTGAGGGATTTTCTTCTCCTCCATCCCGCTAATGCGGGACTTCGGCCTAGTTGTTTGTTATTACTTAATTACTACATTCAGACCGAATGTAGTAACTTTCTCCCAATTATTAATGAGCAATGCGCTTTTTGCGCCGCCCTCAAATCTGAGGTCGTCTCTCTTATGTATTCGTTTCTCGCCGGAAAGTAAAATTGCACTTTCACCGACGAGGAACCAACACACAAGACCAATTTTTAATTTGCAAATGTGCTCAATTTTGTGCTAGTTTCGATCCCGCAAAGCGGGAGAGAACCTAGTACTTTAATTTTGCTTGCAAAATTAAAGTGGACCCTAGGAGATTTGAACTCCTGACCTCATCATTGCAAATGATGCGCTCTACCAGCTAAGCTAAGGGCCCAAAAATGCATGAAGCCCGTTTGTTCGAGCTTATATTGCGAAGCGATACGTGCTCCGCTCATTGAAAATCACTCAAACCTGCTTGCCTACACCTGCTTTGTGGCAAAGCGGTCCTAAACATCAAATTTCAAACCAGTATGGGAAACAAAAAAGAAAGGAAAAGACGAGCAATAGGGATACCCGTAGGTATGTATTGAAGTTAAATTACGTTTTTCGTCATAAAATAGGCTTGATTTCCCGTAAAGGTAAAGACTATTCTAGCCATATTTGAGGTGCTTGTCAAGGACTAACTTAAGGGGCTTAATACTAAACTAAGTTTAAAAAATTCGAAGCTATTCTTGCATGCGGAGCCATTTTTCTGTGTCTAGAGCAGCCATACAACCAAAGCCCGCGGCGGTTATTCCCTGCATATATTGAGAGTCATGGACATCTCCTGCTACAAAAACTCCTTCTATATTTGTTTTTGTATGGTCAAACGTCTTAATAAACCCTTTCTCATCAGTCTCTATATTTTCAAATACTTTTGAATTAGGCGTATGCCCTATGGCTACAAAAACCCCATCTATGGGAAATTCCCAGGAAAGGCCGTCTTTGCTACTCAGCGTTTTTCCGCCAAAGTCTTCAGGTGTCACTTCCTTGTCCACTCCACCCTCTTTTACCATAATTTTTGCATCAGTTGTTTTAATACTCACCTTTTCTACCTTTAATTCTCCCACTATTTCTTCTAGTTCTGAGTTCCAAACTACCGTAATTTTAGGATTTTCAAACGCTCTTTTTTGCATGATTTGGGAAGCTTTAAATTCATTCTTCCTGTGAACAATCCACACATGAGTTGCAAATTTAGTAAGAACCTCAGCTTC
Organism: uncultured Gammaproteobacteria bacterium; assembly: GCA_964542125.1. Lineage (GTDB taxonomy): Bacteria > Patescibacteriota > Microgenomatia > Levybacterales > GWA1-39-11 > JAGORM01. Next base: position 2,604 of record CAZITH010000046.1, read on the forward strand.
TTCCATGGCAGAATCCCCACCTCCTACTACAATAACGTTTTTATTGCGGTAAAAAGCTCCGTCACATGGCGCACATGAGGAAATTCCACGGCCAATTTTCTCCTTTTCACCTTTTACCCCTAACCATTTTGTGTCAGCACCAGTTGCTACTATTACAGACTTTCCAGAGTATGTTTTTTCATCATCTGTGGTTACAGTAAAAGGCTGTTTAGAGAAATTCCCCGACTTAAAATTCACATCTAAGATTTCTGCGCCATGATGCTCTGCTTGTTTCCTCATGTTTTGCATCAACTCTGGCCCCATAATTCCTGTAGGAAAGCCTGGAAAATTCTCTACTTCAGTTGTCAACATGAGCTGACCTCCCCAGCTTCTTCCTCCAATAATAAGAGTTTTTAAGTTTGCGCGGGTTGTGTAAATAGCTGCAGTGAGTCCGGCTGGACCTGAGCCTATGATTATAACGTCATATACCTTTTCCATACTAAAAAATGGGCTGAAAATTAGGCTGAGAGGGCTTCTTCAATGTTTTTCTTAAACACATCTTTAGGCTGTACTCCTACTGTAGTTGCAGTTGGTTTTCCCCCGTGAAATAAAATAACGGTAGGAATAGACATAATTCCAAATGTAGAAGGAGTCTTTACATTCTCATCTACATTCATTTTCCCAAACTTAACCTTTCCTTCGTACTCTTTCTCAAGCTCCTCTATAATAGGGTCCAACATGTGACATGGGGTGCACCACTCTGCCCAAAAATCTACCAAAACTGGAGTTTCTGACTTTAAAATGTCTTGTTCAAATGTGTCGTCTGTAACTTTTAAAACCGGCATAGGAGAATCAGTATAATATTCCAAGGTGATCCATGTCAAGGAAGAAATTTTTAAGGCTAAATTTGAATCCATTCCTTAAAAACTATATAATAAGTACTCAGCAGTACGTCTGATATATGAAGCTAAATACTGCCCGTGAGGATGCTTTTATTGTGTTTCTGACATTCTGGAGCACAATTCTTCTCACGCGCTATCTTACATTTGAATTTATTACTGTATTTCACCAATACCCGGTGCTGTATTTGTCTGGCGTTCCCATTCACCACTTCCTGGTAGGACTTCTTCTCGTCTCTTTTGTCTTAACCATAAAAATGTTCAGGAAAAATTTTACCCTTCTTAACTTAATTCTTTTAGGAATGGGAACAGGGTTTATAGCTGATGAGTTTTGGCTTATCACCACGGGAAATTTTACTACTAATAATATCTACTGGGCAGGAGAAAATCTGGCAGCAATTGTTGTTATAGGAGTAATTTCTTATATTATTGTGAAAATCATGGAGAGACGCTCAGGAATGGAGTTAAGAAAAGGGAAAAAACCGCTTCATATAAACCCTAAAGACCCACTAGTTTCCGTAGTTATTCCAGCCTTAAATGAGGAAAAGTTTTTAGAAAATAATTTATACAGCATCATAAACCAAAAATTTAAAAACTTTGAACTTATTGTGGTAGACAACAACTCCATAGATAGAACCGCAGAGATTGCAAATTCGTTTGGTGCAAAAGTTATTTTTAATGCAGTAAAAGGCGTGGGATCAGCCCGCCAAGCAGGATTTATGAAAGCAAAAGGAAAAATTATTGCAACAACGGACGCAGATAATATTCTTCCCAGAGATTGGCTGGAAACCATAGTAAAGCGTTTTGAAAAAGATGAAAAATTAGTTGCATTTGGAGGTTTATTTAGACTCTACTCCGGTCCACTATCAGCAAGAATTGCCGTAAAGTACCTTTCATATCACATGTTTAAGCTGGATAAAATGTTTGCACATAATTGGAGTTTAATTGCGCAGAATATGGCTGTTAGAAAAAGCGCTTTTGTAAAAGTCGGAGGGTTTAAGCATGTTCAGATGGGGGAAGATGCAGATCTTGCACAGCGTCTTGGGAAAATTGGAAAAGTAGAACTAGATCCCAACTTTTTAGTGTATGCATCTGGAAGACGTGTCAGACATGGACTTTGGTATGGGATCTGGTCTTATGGACCTAACGCGTTTACCAGAATGTTTTTCAAAAAGCATAAATTTGATAAATTACCTACCGTAAGAAAAGAACAATCTATCATAAATAGCCTTTCTTTTATTCCACTTTTGGCTTCAGTTATATACCTTATTATTCTCTTTACCTCTATGAATTCGTCCCTGGATCAGGCAAAGCGCGATATTTTACATAAAACGTCAGTAAGTATCTCTAAAATGAAGCTCAAAAAGATTGCAACAGAATTAGGCCCTACTATCTCTTGGGAAGAGTTACTTAAAAAAACCAAAAATCTTCATATCTTAGAGAATTAACTACTTCCCTACTTCAAAAGCTTTCCATAAAAATCACAGACCCGCACGTGCGTTTTGGGTCTGTGATCTAAATTAATACGTAATTATTTAAGGATCTTGATGGTTCCTACTACTGGAAGTTCCTTCATCTGTCCTTGAGCTGCGTTTACTATACCAATAATCCAAAGGATGAAAAGGGCTAGTCCCATAAGCGGGGACACAATCCATCCAAGAACTGGTACTACTGCAACAACCCATGAAACTACCCATCCAATAAGAAGAACTAAGGATTGGTTAGCATGGAACATTGCAAGTTTTGAATCTTTTGCTGCAATAAGAGGCAGGAAGAAAAGAAAGTAAGCAAGAACAGCCATTGTTACGTCGTTATTCTGCTTTGTTTGCGCCATTTACTATCACCTCCAATCAAATTTTTGTCTTCTAGAATCTAATAAGAAAATTTGATTGATCCTGAGGTCTGTGGACCGAAGGACTTCATCTTTTATGTCTTCTAGAAATATAGTAAGGAAAAAGGACAACATTCCTATAATCCGGACATTTATTATTGTGGAATAAATTGTAAGAGGTTGCAAGACCTATTCTGTGGCTGAACTTAGAATAGTCTGAAGATTATATCCCTAGCCCTATCTGCTCTTCTTTTTCTTCCTTAATATTATCTTCTTTTTCACTCCAGATAGATACTTTTCCATATTCCCCATCAAACCCAGGGATAATTTTTATATTTCTTGCTCGTACTTTTTCAATTCCCTCTGACACGTCATTTCCAGCAAGCTTTCTTACCTCATCTAAGGAAGAACGTAAAAGAATTTCGTGCTCTGACCCGAATTCCTGAACTAACGAATCAAATACGGTTAAAACTTTTTGAGAGTTAGGTGCTGATGAATAAACTTCAGCAAGGATTTCAAGAAGCGGCACCAGACTTACTGAGGAAGGCCTTATATTTTTAGGGTCCGTCACCCACACTACTCCATTTTTATCTTGTTTTAGTGAAAAATTATTTATTGAATCTGTTGCCAAGTCTTCAACCCTATGCATAACACCAACTGTTAGAGGACGCTTGCAGACTGGACAGATTGCGTCTTTTGGTGTTTGGGAAGGAGACAGTGAAACACCGCAATTTCTGTGCCCTGTGTAGTGATATTTCCCTTCTTCTGGGTAAAACTCTATGGTGTAGGAAAGTTCAAAAACCTTTTCTTTGCCTCTAACAAATGAGTTTAGAATATTGTCATAGGTAATATTCTCAATTTTGAGTTTTGAGTTTTGATCTTTAAGTTTTATTACCGTCGCTTCTCTTCCCATTTTTTCTAAGGAATGTGCGTCTGAAAAAGAAACTATGCTTCTGGTAGAAAGTTCTTTTATTCTCCAGTTCATGCTTGGGTCACTTGAAAGTCCTGTTTCTACAGCAAAAATTCGGGGTGCAAATTCCCCAAAACACTCCACTATGCTGTCGTATCCAGATTTAGAGCCATATAAAGAAAACCATGGCGTCCACACATGACACGGGATAATAACAATTTTAGGATTAATTTCTAACAAAAGCTCTGCAAGATTTCTAGAAGTAAGTCCTAATATAGGCCTCCCATCAGCAGATAAATTTATGCCGCGGCGCGTTAACTCTTTATTAACTTTTTCAGAGGTTTCAAGGTCCGGGGATAAAATGAGATTATGAATCCTGTGAGATTTTCCGTTTTCAGTATAAATGGCTGCCACCTCAACCGATAAAAGAAAATATGGACCCAATGGATTTTTATCAGCTACTCTTCCAAGCTGTCCATCAAGGTCTTGTTTATTTTTTAATGTAAAAATTCCAGGACTTATTTCATGTAACTGACTTTTTATTTCTTTAAACCAGATGGGATGAGTAAAATCTGCAACTGAGAGAATGTGTATTCCCTTTTTCTTTCCCCACAAGTACATGTTATTTAGATTCATGCGGGGAGAAACGGCACGGGAAAAACGAGAATGAAGGTGAAGATCTAATACAAGCTCCATTGTGACCTATTTAATCACGAAGAACCTAAGTATTCAACAATGCTTATGCACTTGCCTTGTGATCAGGGGAAGTATGAGAAAATCTAGGAGCTTGTCCAATTACAGGTTCTTGCAAACCAAGACGGTTTCGTACATATTCGCTTCTTCGGGCAAAGGGAAGGGGCAAGATTCCTTGCAAATCAGGGACTTTAAACTCTCTTCGTTTTACTGGTTGAGGATTTTCTTTAGCCATAATTCGTATCATACTGTTTAAAAAACAAAATTGCAAATTCTGTATAATGAAATCGTGCAAAAAGTAGGAAATATTTTAGACAAATTTAATCCTGTTGCTGATAAGTATATCTCTAGGGAATTTCAGTCTTTTGGAATCTACATGTCCGAAGAGTTGAACGATTATAAACACAAATCCCTCTATATTAAGCTTGCTAAAACAACAAACCGTGCAATTTTAGAACGTGCGTTATCTTTTTGCAAAGACGCAAGAACTACTACTCCCAATAAAGGTGCACTTTTTATGTGGAAGCTAAAACAGTTAAAAGACGCTGAGAAAGGAGATAAAGATGCCAAAGTCTGACGCGTATGAAATGGTTTATGCAGAGGTGAGAAGAATTCCCAAGGGGAAAGTAACTACCTATGGCGCTATTGGCAAAAAATTACATATGTCTCCTAGAGTTGTAGGCCAAGCACTGCATGCTAATCCATACGAAGGTGATGTCCCCTGTCACCGTGTAGTAAACAAAGAAGGAAGAATAGCGCCTAATTTTGCTTTTGGCGGAAAAGATATCCAAAGAAAGTTACTGGAGGCAGAAGGCGTCACATTTAGAGATGAAATTCATATAGACTTAAAGCACATAGATCTACCATGAAGTACAGGCTGTGTCTCCCATGCACACTTTCCAGGAGTTCGCATGCACAGTATCATTTAAATTATCTTTAGTATTACTCACATTTGAGGCAACTTCTACTCCGCAGGAAATTAGCACATATTGCGTCCCATCAGAACGGTAAATAAACGCTCTCTTGTTACCAGTAAGAGGAGCACAAGACGCCGTTCCCCCAATAGGTTCAGAAGGCAAAGACTGAGTATACTTAGGAACAACTCCGGGAATCCAGTTACCGCTATTATTAGAGTAAGTGTCAGATGGGTCCGAGGAGTAATATGCCCCTGTTGTAGTAGGGTAAGAACCATTATCATTATAGTACTGCTCCAAAACTGTTTGCATCTGCTTGAGAATATTTCTCCTCTGAGAATCTCTCCCCTTCTTAAATTGTGTTACAGGATCCAGTACCGTCATTATCACCACTGCAAGAATACCAAGGATTGTAATTACAACAATAAGCTCTATAAGTGTGAACCCTTGCCCCCTTCGGGGATAGAGTGTAAATCCGCGATTTAACCGAGTGGGCAAGAAACGCATCATATCTTAAGTAAATCACAGTAGAAAATAGGAGTCAAACATTGAGAACCGGAAGTCCCACTTAGTCTTATTTTTTCTGGGAAGCAAACATCTCTTCTATTTCTTTTAATGTTGTTGCGTCTTCTGGTTTCCGGTCATCCCGAAATCTTTGGAGACGAGGAAACCGTAACGCGTACCCCGGAACATCTACATCAAACGCAGAACCAGATTTAGAAGGTTTCATGATGCGCCCTGCGGTGTGAACCGGAGAGCGTGTTAGCTCATCAGCCTTAATTTCTACTACAATTTCAGGCTTGACCCACACATCCGGCACAAGCCACTTATCTACTTCATATAATGCTGGTTTTTCTTTAGACTTAAGACTGTCTCCTCTTTTTGATAGCTGCTTCCACTCTTCATCTGTTAAACCAGTTCCAATTTTTGCAATAGTTACGTATTTATCCTGTTTTTTGTCATAAATTCCTATTAAAAATGCGCCTATCCCAAAACTTGTACGTTTTCCTTGACCATAATAATATCCCATAACTACACAGTCCACCGTATCATCTAATTTAGAACTGTAACTTCTTTTTAGCTTAATCCAGGACCAGCCGCGTGCTCCCGCCTGATATTTCCCGTTTAGTTTCTTTGCTAAAATCCCCTCTAGTCCGTCTGCTATACATTTATCAAAAAAGTTTTCTATCTCTTTCCCGTCATCAAAAACTTGCTCTTCTGAAGGATACAGCACACTTCCTTCTTTCATCATGCCTGTTAATTCCTTACG
>CAZITH010000047.1:0-8928 GCA_964542125.1 uncultured Gammaproteobacteria bacterium
GGCCTGGACAGATGTAATAGAGCCCTTTTTAGTGGAAGTAATCCTTTCCTGCAAAGACCCCACATCTAATCCTAAAGTTGGCTGGTATCCCACGGCAGAAGGCATGCGACCCAGAAGTGCTGATACTTCAGATCCTGCCTGTGCAAACCTAAAGACGTTATCAATAAAGAGAAGAACATCTTCATTTTTCTGGTCTCTAAAGTATTCTGCCATAGTGAGGGCAGTAAGTCCTACTCGGAGTCTATTCCCTGGCGGCTCATTCATCTGACCAAATACCATAACAGTCTTATCCAAAACATTTGCCTCTTTCATTTCCATCCACAAATCTGTTCCTTCACGAGTTCTTTCTCCTACGCCAGCAAATACAGAGTGACCATGGTGTTCCATAGCAATATTTCTAATAAGCTCTTTCACCACAACCGTTTTTCCAACCCCAGCTCCTCCAAAAATTCCAATTTTTCCTCCTTTTGTGAATGGTGCAATAAGGTCAATAACTTTAATTCCCGTTTCAAGCATTTCTGGTGCAGTAGCTTGTTCAGAAAGTGCAGGTGCTTCTTTGTGAATTGAATCAAATTTTACTTTTTCAGAAAGTTTTTTGCCGCCGTCTATAGTGTCACCTAAAACATTAAAAATACGACCCAGTGTTTCAGATCCAATAGGAACTTTAATAGGATTTCCAGTTCTTTTTACCTTCATGCCGCGCTTTAGTCCTTCTGTAGGACCCATGGCAATAGCTCTTATTTCGCCGTTTTCCAGCTGGAACTCTGACTCTAGAACCAATGTTTTATTGTTAAGTTCTACTTCTAATGCCTCGTAGATTCCAGGCATATTTTTAATGTCAAACTTAACGTCAACTATAGCTCCCTGAATTCTTAAAATTTTTCCTGTTTTATCCATAATTTTTAACTTAGTGATTGTACTAAACACGCCTCATGGCGTCAATTACTTAATTCTGTTGAGAATTTGTTAAATCTAAAATCTCACCAGTAATTTTTTCTTGCCTGCTCTTGTTGTAAACAAGAGAAAGGTATGATGCTATATCATTAGCATTCGTTTTAGCATTTTGCATAGCAATCATTCTAGCAACCTGTTCTGATGTGTACGCTTCTAACAGAGCGCTGTAAATAGCTGTCTCTATGTATTGTGGAAGAAGAGTTTCTAGCAAGGACTGAGTGTTAGGTTCAAAAAGATGGAAAGATTGTGCTTCTTGTGAAAAAACTGATGTGTCTATAGGAAGAAGTTTTTTTACAACAGGAACTTGCGAGAAGAATGAGTGAAATTCTGTAAATAAAACCTCAACAGTTCCAACTTCTCCGGTGTTATAGTACATTTCTATAAGTTTTACTATTTCAAAAACGTTTGTAAACCGTGGGATAGTATTTCCCATAGGAAATGAGGCAACAAATTCTGACGTAGTTTTTGCAGCAAATTTTTCAACCTTCTTGCCAATAGTTACTATTTTTGTGTCCTTTACCTCAAGTGATAAAAGTTTTTTAAACAAATTTGTGTTTAAAGATCCGCACAGTCCTTTGTCTGGAGAAATAGCAATAAGTAATTTCTTTTCTGAGTTATTACCTGTTATGTACGGATGAGTAAATTTTTTCATATCTGTATGGGTTATTAGTTGGCTTGTTATTTCTTCAATTTTTTTAACATATGGCTTATTATTCTCAACAGTTTTTTGAGCCCGCTTAATTTTACTGGCACTCATCATCTCCATAGCTTTTGCTATTTGAGAAACGTTTTTAGCCGTTTTTATTCTTCTCTTAAGTAGTTGAAGGTTCTGTGCCATTATTTCTGTTCCTTTCTGTGTTTATTACTTGATAGTTTTCTTGAAAGCTATAATTGCGTCTTTTAGCTCTTTTTGTAATTTTTCGTCTAATTTCTCGCCTTTGCCTATTGCCTCAGTTGCTTTTTTAGCCCTGGTTTTTACGAAAGCTGCAACTTTACTCTCAAATTCTCTAATTTTCTCAACGGGAAAGTCATCAAGCGCACCTGAGGTTGCAGAATAAATGCTAATTACTTGAGATACCTCATCCATAGGTGTATATTGGGGCTGATTAAGTATTTCTGAAACTCTTTTTCCTCTGTCAATTTGCTTTTGCGTTTCTGCGTCTAAGTCTGACCCAAACTGTGCAAATGCTGCAAGAGATCTGAATTGGGCAAGCTCAAGTCTTAAGGGCCCTGCAATTTGCTTCATAGGTTTTGCCTGTGCTGCTCCTCCCACGCGTGAAACAGAAAGTCCTACATTAATAGCAGGTCTGGTTCCAGCATTGAATAGGTCAGTTTCCAGGTAAATCTGTCCGTCAGTAATGGAAATGACGTTAGTAGGAATATAAGCAGAGTTGTCTCCTGCCTGGGTTTCAATAATAGGAAGTGAAGTAATGGATCCCCCCTTATATGCATCAGACATTCTTACTGAGCGCTCTAGAAGTCTACTGTGTAGATAGAAAATATCTCCTGGATATGCTTCGCGTCCTGCTGGGCGGCGTAAAACCAGTGAAATCTGGCGGTACGCTGTTGCGTGCTTAGAAAGGTCATCATAAACTACTAAAACATCTTTTCCCTGTTCCATAAAATATTCTGCAATAGCAGTAGCAGAAAATGGTGCTAAGAACTGAAGAGATGCAGGATCAGAAGCGGATGACGCAACAACTATTGTGTAATCCATAGCTCCTTGGGACTCAAGAAGAGCTACTGTTTTTGCAACATTTCCTCTTTTTTGACCTATTGCGCAATATACACAAATAACCTGTTTTAAACCTAAATCTTTTTTCTTTTGGTTTATGATTGTATCTATTGCAATAGCAGTTTTTCCGGTATTTCTGTCTCCAATAATAAGCTCTCTTTGTCCGCGTCCAATAGGCGTCATTGCGTCAATTGATTTGATACCGGTTTTAAGAGGTGTATCAACAGGGACTCTTTCTACAACTCCAGCAGCAATTCTTTCAAGAGGATATGTTTTAGGGTTTTTTAACTTAAGCGGTTTTCCATCTAATGCAACTCCTAAAGGATCAACAACACGCCCAATAATGTCATCAGAAACTTCAATGCTTAAAATTTTTCCTGTGGTTTTTACAGTATCACCTTCCTGGATGGTAAGAGAAGGGGAGAGAAGGATAATGGAAACCTCATCTTCATTCAAATTAAGAACAAGCCCTCTGGTTTTGTCTTCAAATTCAACTTCTTCCCCAAACCCAGCATGAGTTAATCCGCTTGCTCTCACAATTCCATCCCCAACAAAAAGCACAGTTCCTATATTTTGAGTTTTAGGATTATTTTCCATTCCTGAAATTTTCTTCTCTATCTCAGAAATAAACTCCTCAGTTGTAAATGTATTTGTTGCCATATGCGTTATTATAAATAAAATTTTTAAAGAAAACTATAAACTGTCTTCAATTTTCTCAACAATACTGTCAATTGAACCCTTCAGTGTTAAGTCATAGATCATATCATATGCCTTAATCTTAATTCCAGCACCTAAATTTTTATCTAAATTCTCTTTTATTCTCATTCCAGAAAAATGTTTGAGAAGTTCTTTCTTTGACTCCTGAGATAAATTGTCAGAAGACACAACCTCTAACGTATTTTTTTCTTCTTCATTTCTTAGAAAAGCTGCCAGTTCTTTTAATTCACTTAGGTTTAAATTTTCCAAAATCTTCTGCGAGTTTTTGTCTGAGACTGAGTTGTTCTCAGATATACTTGCAGCAAGTTTTCTTAAATTAATAGTTGCCATATTAGTCTGCCTCTTTTAACGATTTAACTGAGCGAGCTAAAATCTTCTCTTTTTCGTCCTTTGTTAGCATGGAAGACAAAGCCTTTTCCAAAATAACCATAGAGTTGTCAAGTGATGCCTTTTTAGCCCGCTTTTCCATGTCCGATAATTGAAGGTCTGCAGTAGTTTTTGCAGACTCAATTATTTTTTCAGCCTCTTTTTTAGCGGAACTTAAAATTTCCTCTTTTAGCTCACTTGCTGTTTTTTTTGTTTCCTCTATTATTTTCTCAGCCTCTTTTGCAGCTTCGGTTAACACTTCTTCTTTTTTAACCTCTGCTTCTTCCCTGTCTTTTGCAGCAGCTTCCGCATCTTCAATACCCTTTTTAATAGTTTTTTGTCTGTCTTTTAGTGTTTTTAAGATAGGTTTGTATAAAAACCTTTTAAACACGTAAGCTAATATCAGAAAATTTACTATCTGAGCAATAAATAAAGTTGGTTGAAAACCAAAATTGTTTAATATTTCCATACAAATTATAACAGTGGAAATATCTTAATTCTCACTGTCATTCTGAGATTCTCGATACCCAAAACCCCTCAAGCTCCTTACAATGACAGTGAAATTCTGTTAGAACTCCACTGTCTTATTTTATGAAAGCAAGGATTAATGAGTAAATAGCAATAGCCTCAGCAAATGCCATTCCCAAAAGCATTGGTGGGAGCACTTTAGATGCAGCGTCTGGATTTCTTCCGATTGCTTCCATAGCTTTGAAACCAATGATTCCAATAGCAAAAGCTGGGAAAATACCTCCTAATGCAACAACTAAACCTCCTGTAATTGCAAATGTCATAGTTTAATGATCACCCCCTTCCCCATGTGGTGTCGCAAGAATTGACATAAAAACCATTGTCAACATTGAAAATACTAAAGCCTGAACTAAGGCAACTATTATTTCTAAAAGTAAAAAAGGAATTGGTGCAACAAACGCAAAAAGTGAGGAAATAGTAGCAAGAACTACTTCTCCTGCAAATATGTTCCCAAAAAGCCTGAAGGAAAGTGAGAATAATTTTGTAAATTCAGAGACTAATTCAAGAATTCCTACAAATAAATAAATTGGATTCAATGAGAAATATTTAGATAAGTACTCTTTTATACCTATAGTGTTTATAGAGATAGCGTGTGTTGCAATAACAGAAACAGTTGCTAATGCAAAGGTGGTGTTGAAATCACTGGTTGCTGCTCGTAAGACCGGGATAAATTCCTTATGTCCTTCAGCCTCTTTAAAAAATCCAATAGTTCCAAAACCAGGAAGAAGGCCAAGTAAATTTGTAAAAAAGATAGCAATAAAAAAACTCGCAAACCAAGGGAAAATTTTTTTTGTATTTTTCCCTGCAACTTGTTCTGTAAGACTATGAAAATAATCAATTGCAATTTCAGTAATTCCCTGAAGAGCACCAGGAATTCTTGTAATATTTTTACTTATGAAAAAAACTAAGGAAACTAAGATGAGGTCTGTAAAAAGAGTAGCAATAATTGTATTAGTTACCCCAAATCCTAAAAAATTAAAGATTAGTTCAGATTTTAATGACTCCATATAGTTTTACAAAACAAGAAACTCGCAAATGGCTTTTTGCGAGCAGCATTATTTTATAAGATGGAAAAATTTAAGTCAACGGGGAAATTAGATAGATTAATTCGTAAGTCTTTTTACGTTTTCTGCAATAATTACTGGGCGTTCGTCTTTAAACTGCAGCTTTCCCTCTATTATAACAACTGCATCTCTTAATAAGACCTGCTTAGTAGTTTCAAATGTTTTAGGAAACACAACTATCTCAATAGTTATTCCCGTGTGATCCTCTATAGACACAAATGCCATTTCTTGATTGCTTTTTTTTGTAATAATTTTTTTAACAGAAGAAACTAGTCCGCCTATTTTAAGACTCTGTCCTTCTTTTTCTTCTTCTAATTCAGCCAGTGTGTGAGAAATGTATTGGGATAAATTATCCAGCTCTTGGGACAGCGGATGGTTTGTAAGGAAAAAACCTAAAAGTTCTTTTTCAAACATAAGTTTTTCGCGCTCAGAGAATTCCTCAATATCATGAAGCGTAGAAGATGTAGTCATGTGTACTTCCTCTGCGTCTCCAAATAAGCTGGCTTGATTTTTAGCAATATTTTTTTGTTCACGAGATGCTTTCTCTGCAAATTCTGGATATGCAGTAAGAAGTGCAGAGCGCTTCCCAAACTCATCTAATGCACCTGCCTTAATTAAACTCTCTACGGTTTTCTTGTTAACCTTTGCAAGATCAACCCTGGATAAAAAATCCTGAAGGGAAGAAAATTTTCCATTTTTTCTAGCCTCTAAGATACTTCCAATTGCAGCACTTCCCACGTTTTTAATAGCTGAAAGTCCAAATCTCACTCTGTTTTCTTCTATAGAAAAGTCAGACTGGGAGTAGTTAACAGAAGGAGCAAGTATCTCTACATTTAACCTCTTACATTCAGCAACAGCTTGAGCTATTTTTTCATTTTTTACCGGACCAGAGGAGCCTCTGGACTCTGCAGTTAAAAGAGCAGTCATAAATTCTACGGGGTAGTGCGCCTTTAGATATCCAGTCCTGAAAGCAATTGTTGCGTAACACGCAGCATGTGCCTTATTAAACCCATACCCAGCAAATGGAGCAATAAGTTCAAAAATTTCTTCTGCCTTTTTTTGCGTTAAACCATTTTTAACTGCTCCTTCTATAAAGATATCTTTTTGCTTTTTCATTTCCGATGGAATTTTTTTACCCATTGCCTTTCTAAACTTGTCTGCGTCTAGCCATGAATACCCTGCAAGCTCTATGGTTGTAAGTAGAACATCATCCTGGAATGTTAAAATTCCATATGAATTTTTAAGAATTTCCTCAAGTCTAGTATCTGGATAATTAATAAGTTTAGGATTGTGTTTTCTTGCAATAAAATCAGGAATATTCTGCATGGGTCCGGGTCTGTAGAGTGCTACCATGGCCATGAGGTCAAAAATAGTGGTGGGCTTTAGTTCTTTAATGTATCTTCTCATTCCGGAAGACTCAAGCTGGAAAATTCCCGTTGTTTCGCCTGAGGACAAAAGTTCAAATGTTTTTTTGTCGTCTAAGGGAACATGAGTAAGATCTATTTCAACATTTTTTGTTGCCTTAATAAACCGTAGCGCTTCTTCTATAATAGTAAGGTTTCTTAAGCCCAAAAAATCCATTTTGAGAAGTCCCACTCCGTCTTCACCTACGGTATACATGTCATACTGGGTAACTATCTTGTCTCCGTTAGTTTCGCGTTGTAATGGTGTATAGTCTGTAAGTGGTTTATCGGCAATAACTACACCCGCTGCATGAACTGAGGCGTGACGCGCAACTCCTTCTAGTTTCTGAGCAATATCTAAAAGTTTTTTTGTTTCTTGTTCAGTTAAGTACGCACGTTTTAAGTCCTGACTTTGCTCTAACGCTTTTTCTATGGTCATGGCATGTCCTTGCCAGCCAGGCGGAATCATTTTTGCAATTCTATCTGGTCCTGCATAGGGCATGCCCAGAGCACGTCCTGCGTCTCTTACAGAACCCCTGGCCTCCATAGTTCCAAACGTTATGATTTGAGCAACTTTATCCTCTCCGTACTTTTGGGTAACATACGCTATGACTTCGTCCCGCCTGGTATCAGCAAAGTCCAGATCTATATCCGGTGCAGATGGTCTGTCAGGATTTAAGAAGCGTTCAAAAGGTAGGTTGAAAAAAAACGGGTCAATATCAGTAATGTTTAACGCGTAAGAAATGACAGATCCAGCTGCAGATCCACGTCCTGGTCCTACACTAATACCTTGAGATTTAGCCCAGTTCACAAAATCAGCCACAGTTAAAAAGTAGGTTTCATAACCTTTCTTCAGAATAACTGATAATTCATAATCTACCCGTTTTTGAATTTCATCAGAAATTTGTTTATATCTATGTATGAGTCCTTCCTTCACTAATTCCCTGAGGTAGTCTCCTGTGCTTTTTCCGTCTGGTGTTTGAAATTTAGGAAGGATCCAGTGTCCTAACGGGATATCTACATTGCACCTTTCTGCAATTTTTACGCTATTTTCTATAGCTTCAGGGTGTTTTATAAAAAGTCCCTGCATTTCTTCAGGGGATTTTATATAAAAATCTGGGGAATCTATCATAGAAAGTTTTCTGTTTTCATCTAATATGGTGGTTTGAGTCTGAATTGCAAGTAAAATCTCCTGAGCTTCAGCGTCTCCTTTTCTTATGTAATGGTTATCATTTGTAGCAACCAATGGAACTGCATATTTTTTAGAAAGATTTACTAATTTTTCATTTAATGGTTCTTGTGGTGGAACATGCAGGTGGTTTTGAATTTCTAAGTAAACATTTCCTTCACCAAATATCTTTAGAAGTTTTGTGAGTCTTTTTTCCGCTTCATCCTGAGCGCCAGAGAGAAGCGGTTCTCCAATAAAGCCGTTTACGCATGCTGTAAGACAAATGAGTCCTTCTGAATATTTTTCTAAAAGCTCTAAGTCAGTTCTAGGTTTATAGTAATACCCATCTAAAGAGGCTACTGAAATTATCTTCATGAGGTTTTTATATCCTATGTTATTTTCTGCAAGAAGTATTAAGTGGTTGTAGTCATTGTCAACTCCTGCTTCTTTGTCATGCAGGGAGCGTTTTGCAACATAAACCTCGCATCCTATGATAGGTTTTATTCCCTGAGCTTTACACTCTTTATAGAATTTTATGGTGCCATACATATTGCCATGGTCAGTTATGGCAATTGCATTCATGCCTAAGTCTTTTACTCTGGCAACCATATCGGGAATTTTGGAAAGTC
The DNA here is from genome assembly GCA_964542125.1 of uncultured Gammaproteobacteria bacterium. Taxonomy (GTDB): domain Bacteria; phylum Patescibacteriota; class Microgenomatia; order Levybacterales; family GWA1-39-11; genus JAGORM01. Next base: position 8,565 of record CAZITH010000047.1, read on the forward strand.
CATCCAGAAGAGAGTATTCAGAGTGATTGTGAAGATGTACAAAGTCAGCCATTTTGTATTAATCCTGGATAAACCAAGATACGCATTTATTATACATTAATTGAAGTGCTTTATGCTGCTATTTGTTGGATTGGTTGGTAGTTAATCCCTTCTCCTTTTGGTTTTGTTATAAAGCCTCTGTCACGTCCTTCTTGCTTAGCTTTTAATATTCCTGCGCTTGCTCTTGTTTTTACTGCCTCTCTATTTTCCAGAGGAACATATTTACTTGCTCCATAGCTTAAGGTTACTTCTTTTCTGATACCGTCCGTTGGTGCACCTTCAATGGGAGTAAGCTCTGCCATAGTTCCTCGCGACAAGAGCCGCA